>CAZPSM010000088.1:0-7310 GCA_964589125.1 uncultured Hyphomicrobiales bacterium
TAATCCGTTCGAAGGACGTGTAGGTAGTATGTATCAAATTTCAAACGATAAACTTAGATTAGACATTGGGAACTCTTTTGATTTATTAAAAATAGTTGACCTTGATTCATTTAAAATGAATATTGGCGCAGATTTTTTTACATTAACTTTGCTTCGTTCCGAAGGTAGTTTTAAATTTCCAGTTGAAACTACCGATTTTTATTTTGGAATTAATTCCACTTTTTATTTAAGAACAGAGACTCGCGGCAATTACTCTTTTAGAATTCGCATTGCACATATTTCATCGCATTTATCCGATGGTTTGTCTGTTGATTCAGTATTTACAAGAACGCCTTTTGTCTATAGTCGAGAATTTTTCGAACTTGTTGGCTGTATTGAAATCGATAAATTTCGTGTTTATCTTGGGGGTAATTATATCTTTTCGACTTTACCGAAGGATGTAGTTCGATTTATCCCCCAAATTGGTTTCGACTACGAGGTGGGATTGCGCAAGTGGTTGAAATTTTTGATAGGAGTTGATTTTAAAGCAACGGGTTACGATACTCGGTATTACCTATCCTCTTCAATCCAGGCAACATTTTTGTTTCACCAACTTGTTGATAAAGGATTTGGATTCGTTTTAAACTACTTTGATGGAAAAAATATTCATGGAATGTTTTATAAAGAAAAGGATTCGTATTTTGCAGTTGGTTTTCAATTGTTTTTTTATTGAAAATTTAAAAATTTTTTATATTTGTATTGGTTTATTGAAACATAAGGGGATTTTTTATCAATTTTATTTACTTTTGAGGTTATATTATGGCAGGAAGAAGCTTAAACAGAGCAACTTTAATCGGGAACGTTGGACGAGACCCCGAATTGCGAAAGACCCCACAAGGGAATAGCGTTTGCACGCTGCGAGTCGCTACTACCGAATTTTATCGAGGACGTAATGGAGAACGACGCGAAGTTACCGATTGGCATAGTGTTGTCCTTTGGGACAGATTAGCAGAAATCGCAGTTCAAAAGATTCACAAAAGCGACAGAATTTACGTCGAAGGGAAATTAAGAACGCGTTCGTTTGAAAAAGATGGGGTTACAAGACACGTAACCGAAATTATTGCCCAAAACATAATTATTCTTAGCCGAAGACCCCGTACGGAATCCGAAGCAGAGTCGGAAACAGAAACAGATGTGAACGACGAAGGGTTTAGCATCGATTATCCTACGGAGTATCCGGAAGAAAACATTAATCCAGAACAAAGCTAAATTTATTTAAACGTGCAGGCTTGCCTCCTGCACGTTTTTGATGAAAGGAGAAACAAAATGGCTTTTTCATTAAACAAAGTAATCATTATTGGGAATTTGGGGAGCGACCCAGAGTTCCGGACCACACCTCAGGGCTTGCAAATATGCCAATTGCGCGTTGCAACAAATGAGCGTTTTCCCGATAAAAGCGGTGGCTGGCGCGATGAAACCGAATGGCATCGCGTCGTTGTTTTTGGTTCAATCGCTGAATATGCTTCGAAAGTGTTGAGAAAAGGCAGTAAAGTATGTGTTGAGGGTAGGAATAAAACGCGCTCTTATGAAAAGAACGGCGAAACACATTTTATAACAGAAATTATTGCACGCAACATTGTGTTCCTTGATTCTAAGGGGGAACGTGGGACGACTTCGCCCGATTCCTTTGAAAGCGAAGTCGATACAACATCTTTCTATTTGAATGATATTCAAGACAACACCGAAAGTCAAATTCCAAAGGATTATCCTTCCGATGACGATGATTTGCCTTTTTGAAGTATGTCAAAAAAGTTGATTCTTTTCGATATAGATGGAACTATACTATATCTCGACCCCGAAATATCTCGGAAAATTTTTAAAAATGTTCTGGGAAATATGTTCCGAGACTTTAAATCTTTCGACGTCGAGTTTGATTATTCGGGGCTTACAGATTTAAACATACTTCTCAAAATTGCCGAGTTGAACAATATTTCTTTCGACTTGTTTCAAAAAACAATCGATTCCATTTGGGAAAATTTATATCTGGAATTTCGAGCCAACTGCAATCAACATACAGTTCATTTAATAGAAGGAGCCAAAGAATTTATACAAAGCCTTTCGCGTAGCGAAGATATTGTGCTCGGTTTACTAACTGGAAACTTTCGTAAGTGTGCTTACTTGAAACTTTCCATTGTTAATTTAGACAAGTTTTTTCCTTTTGGAGCGTTTGGAGACGACAGTGTAGAGAGGGTGGATTTACCTCGAATTGCCTTTGAACGAGCAAAATCTTTTTGCGAAGCTTATTTCATTCCCGAAAATGCTGTTATTATCGGCGATTCAGTTTTGGATATTCAGACTGCTAAGAAGAATGGCATTAAATCTATTGCAGTTGCAACCGGAAAAACGGATTTCGAGACGCTCGCAAAGGCAGAAGCCGATTTGCTCGTTCCAAACTTGCTTGATGTAGAAAAGTTGGAAAATTTTATTAGGCAATGAAAAAGATTATAATCGCTATCGATGGACCCGCAGGTTCAGGAAAAAGCACAACAGCAAAACTCTTAGCTAAAAAATTAGGATACTTGTATATCGACACCGGTGCAATGTATCGGGCTGTTACTCTATTTTGGCTTCGTTCAAATTTGCCGTTAGAAGAAAAATATCTGGCTCCACTGCTCGATAATATCAAAATCGATTTACTCAATAACGATGACCATCTAATCATTCTATTGAATGGTGAAGATGTGTCTTCTGAAATTCGCAAACCAGAGGTTACGAACTATGTTAGCCCCATAAGTACTTTTGAGTCTGTAAGAAACTTTCTTGTGGCGCAACAAAGGAATTTGGGAAACGCTGGTGGGGTGGTTATGGATGGCCGCGATATTGGAACAGTCGTATTTCCTAATGCCGAACTGAAAATTTTCCTTGTTGCGAATACCGAAGAACGAATACGAAGAAGATTAAAAGAGCTTCAAGCAAGTGGCATAAACATCGAGAAAGATGAGGTTCAAAGGCAAATCGTAGAACGAGACCGAATCGATAGCCAAAGAATACATAGCCCATTGCGAAAATCCGAAGACGCAATCGAAATAGATACAACCAATTTAACAATCGAGCAACAAGTCGAAATAATTTATAATCTTGCACTTGAAAAAATTAAAAGTTCAACTGAAAATTTTGTTTAAACTTTTACGTCACTAAAAAATGATTTATACCATATTAAGTGTTTGAAAATATATGAAGGTTACAATAGATCCAAAGTCGGGTTTTTGCTGGGGAGTTGTTCGGACTATTGATATTGCCGAAAAAGTGCTCGATGAAAGGAACGGAGATGATATTTATATTCTTGGGCAAATTATTCACAATCCCAAGGAAGCAGAAAGACTCGAACGAAAAGGCTTAAGGACAATTACCCACGAACAACTTAACACAATTAAGGGAAAAAACTCGAAAGTTTTGATTCGTGCGCACGGCGAACCTCCTTCGACTTATCAGACAGCAAGGCAGCTTGGTATTGAACTTATCGATGCTACTTGTCCTTTGGTTACTGCTTTGCAAAACCGTGTGGCGCGCTTCCATAGCGAAGGCTACCAAATTGTTATTTTTGGCAAAAGTCAACATCCCGAAGTTATTGGACTACGCGGGGTTTGCAACGATGAATGCATCATTGTACAATCGGAAGAAGATGTCCTTCAAAAGGTAGATTTTACGAAAAAAACAATATTGCTTTCCCAAACCACAATGGACAAACATACTTTCTATAGCATACGACAATTGATGGAAAATAAAATCAAAGATATTTATACATTCGAGGATTATAAAAATCAACTTGTTGTAAAGGATACGCTTTGTCGTGCAGTCTTTGGACGTGAAGATAATCTACGTCAATTTGCAGCCTCCCAAGATGTGCTGGTCTTTGTTGCTGGAAAAAACTCTTCAAATGCTAAAAGTCTTTTCAAAATTTGCGTCGAAGCAAATCCTAAATCTTATTTTATCGAAGACATTTCTGAACTTAACCGGGAGTGGTTCGAAAATGCCGAAAATGTTGGGATTACCGGGGCAACCAGCACGCCCCAGTGGTATATGGAATTAGTTAAGCAGACCATCGAAAATTTCGATTAAATCTGTCTTTATTATTTTTTTATTAATTTGCCTTTTTTCGAGGCAAATATGGATATTATCGACGGAATCTATCTTAATGCCGGAACACAAGACCTCTACATCAAAGTTATTGGAGAAGGCGAACCCGCTATCGTAATTGAACCTGCAATCGCAGGGCTTTCTGTTGAATGGTACGTTATACAAAAAGAACTTTCACGTTATACGACTGTTGTAACCTACGACAGAGCCGGATACGCCGAAAGTAAATCCTCGAAAGTTCCTAGAGCAAGCGAAACAATTGCAAACGAATTATTTAATCTAATGTTTAATTCCAATATCGAGCATCCTTACATTTTGATAGGTCATCTTGAAGGAGGGCTTTTTGCTCAACATTTTGCTAAACTATTTAAACACTATGTTGCTGGATTAATCCTTGTTGATTCACTCTTCCCCAATTACTTTTTTCAAATTGAATCGGAGGATTTTCCCAAATACTACGAAATTGCTTCATATAGAACAAGAATAAACAACATCCGTAAACTTTTAGAAATTGAAGACGAGGAATTTCCAAAACGTGTTCTGCCTTTGCTCGAAGAACTTTACCGAGATTTACCCGATGAGTATCGCATTCCTATTCTTTCTTATCAATCCGAGAAAAAATTCTTTAAAACTACTATCTCCGAAATGGAAATGCTATTCGATAGTTACAAAGAGACGGGTCTTCTTGGTGATGAGCCCTTGGATATTCCTTTATTTGTTATCTCTCACGACCCAGATGTAATGCAAGAACTTTCTGTTCAGCTTAGGATTCCTCAAGAAGAAGCTCGAAAAATAGAAAGATTTTGGCTCGAAGAACAGAAAAAGCTACTCGGGCTTAGTCGAAAAAGTAATTTCTACATTGCCAAAGGTGCCGATAGGAACATTCACTATTCAAATCCCCAAATAATCATTTCCTTAGCATTGGAAATGCTCGAAAGGGTTAGGAAAGAAAACTAATACTATCCGCATTTAAAAGTTTTTTTGAAGTGAAATTGAGATATATACAAGATTAAAGTTAACAATTGAGAAATTAGGAGTGGTGTTTCTATTGTCGATTGTCGAGTTGGGGTAGTTCTTGTATCGTGTCTTTTGGTAATTTCAGAATAGGATTCCCAAATCGATTCTATCGATTGATAGATAAGGTAAAAGTAGAGTTGTCCATTGTTGCCTTTATTCTATAAAACCTTTATTTCTTAAAAAATTTGTAATTTAGTCTTTTTGTAATATTGTGTTGGTATAGAAATGCCACATATTTATATTAATGGTAAAATGTATGAAGCGAAAGTGGGTCAAACGGTTATTCAATCTGCATTCGAGAATGGCATTGATATTCCGCATTTTTGCTGGCATCCTGAGCTTTCGGTTGCTGGAAACTGTCGAATGTGTCTTGTGGAAGTTGGTTTACCCAAACGACTTCCCGATGGTTCAATCGAAGTTGATGCGAATAATCATCCAGTGATAAATTTCTTTCCGAAACTTCAAATTGCTTGTGCAACGGAAGTAGTCGATGGGATGCACATACGTACCAACTCGAAGACGGTTGTTAAAGCCCAAGAAGCAGTAATGGAATTCCTTCTGATTAATCATCCGCTGGATTGTCCGATATGCGATGAAGCAGGACAGTGCAAACTGCAAGAATACGCTTTCAAACATTCAAAAGGTTTTAGTCGATTTGATGAAGCGAAGGTACACAAGCCTAAGCGAGTTGTGTGGGGTCCAAATGTGATTTTCGACGGAGAACGATGTATCTCTTGCTCGCGCTGCATTCGCTTTGCTAAAGAAATTGCTAAACAGGATGTTCTAACATTTGTTCAGCGCGGAGATAAAGTAACAATACAACTTTATCCGGGAACCCAATTCGATAATCCATATTCAATGAATGTGATAGATATTTGTCCTGTTGGAGCCTTGACAAGTCGAGATTTTCGATTTAAATCACGGGTTTGGGATATGAGTTTCAATGAATCAATTTGTCCGAGTTGTGCAAGGGGCTGTAATGTTAAATTAGGGGTGCGTAATAACGAAATTCTTCGCATCGAACCACGAGCCAATCCGTATGTAAATCGCTTCTGGATGTGTGATTATGGTCGACTAAACTACAAGTTTGTAAACGAAAACAGAATCACAGAACCCTTAGTTCGTGTAAATGATTCTTTGGTTAGAACAAACTGGCAAGAAGCATTCGATACCGCCGTAGAGCGTTTAAAGCCATTTACACCCGATGAAGTTATGTTCATCGCTTCTCCATATACGACAACGGAAGACAACTATCTGTTCGTAAAATTTGCTAAGGAGATATTTAAGTCCAAGAACATAGACCTATTAGAACATTACGACGAGTCGTTCGCGGACAATTTCCTTCGGTGTTCCGATAAAACCCCGAATTTGATAGGTGCTCGAGAAGTTGGAATACGCCAAAATTCCCATTCAGTTTCTATAAAAAACCTTGCAGATTCAATTCGAGAAGGAAAAATCAAGGCGTTGTATTTGATTGAAGATGATTTGGAAGATTATCCAGAAATTGAAGATGCACTTTCTTTGCTTGACTTATTAATAGTACATCATTACAATCGTAATAAAGTTACTGACAAGGCCGATGTTGTTTTTCCCGTAACTACCTTTGCAGAATCGGAAGGCACATATGTCAATGTCCAACGAAGGGTTCAGCATTTTACTTCGGCTCTTGTAACAAAGAATAATCTGAGAACTATGGGAATGAAAATGAGTAGGCTCGATAAATTGGGTGCTTTCAACGACCGTTGGACCCGATTTGAATATCGAGACATTAAACAAACGTGGCAGGTGATCCAAATGATTGCAAATAAATTTGGCGCAGGGTGGAATTATAAAGACACAGAGTCTATTTTCAAAGAGATTTCTGAACATATAGATTCATTCAAAGGAATGACCTATGAACTTTTAGATGAATATTTAGGAGTCGTTTTGGGTAAATCCAAAAATCCGGAACCAAAAGTAAGAATTTACGAGTCTCATTATATGAAACCCGAATAAAAAAGAGGAACAAAATGGGAGAAGTCGGTTATCTATTAGTTGAATTTTTAGTTAAAGCGATTATCATTTTAACTCTACTGTTACTTGTTGCTGCTGCGTTTGGGGTCTGGCTAGAACGTAAAATCTCGGCTTGGATTCAAAATCGGATTGGTCCGAACCGTGTTGGTCCTTTCGGATTATTA
>CAZPSM010000088.1:7334-8718 GCA_964589125.1 uncultured Hyphomicrobiales bacterium
CGATGTAATTAAGTTGTTTTTGAAAGAGGATGTAGTCCCACTTGCTGCCGATAAGTTTTTCCACAGATTAGCTCCGGTTATTACTCTTGGGGTGGCTTTTTCTGTTTATGCTGTTATTCCATTTGCTGAACCTTTTTACCTCGGCGATAAGTTGGTTTATGTGGGTATTACCGGGGTAGATATCAACATTGGTATTCTATTCATTCTTGCAATGACTTCGGTTGGTGTCTATGGAATTACTTTTGCCGGGTGGTCATCGAACAACAAATATTCTCTGCTTGGCGGATTGCGTTCTTCGGCACAAATGATTTCCTATGAACTTTCGATGGGATTGTCGTTGGTTGGTGTTCTAATGGTGTGTGGAACTTTTTCATTGCAAGAGATTGTTTCGAAACAAGCATTATGGAACTGGAACATTTTATACCAACCATTGGGTTTCCTAATTTTTTACGTTTCGGCTTTTGCCGAAACTAATCGAACACCTTTCGATTTACCCGAGGCTGAACCGGAACTCGTTGGCGGATACAACACTGAATATACTGGTATGAAGTTTGGAATGTTCTTTCTTGCCGAATATGCCAATATGTTTACCTCTTCGATGCTCATTGTTCTTTTATATTTGGGCGGTTGGAATTTGCCAATTCCTCCGGAATGGATTGGATTACAGAATGGAGACTTTTTGCTTTCTTTCTTGCAATTTATTGTTTTGATTGCTAAAACAATGTTTTTTGTTTTCGTGTTTATATGGGTTCGCTGGTCGGTTCCGCGCTTTCGCTACGACCAGTTAATGAATTTAGGGTGGAAAGTTCTACTTCCATTGTCATTGTTAAATTTAATCTTTACTTCGCTAATCCTTTATATTCTTAAATAATATGTTAATTTTGATAGTTAGCAAGATAAAAAATTACTATGAATAGAATAAATAACACAGAACAGGAAAGAATAACGTTTTGGGAGAAGCTTTACCTTACCGAAATTGCCAAAGGTATGGGGATTACCCTTCGTCAAATGTTTAAACCTAAATTTACACGCCAATACCCCGAAGAACGATGGGAACCGACGGGGTCTTATCGTGGGAGACCAGTGCTTGTGCTCGAAGAGGATGGGGAACGTTGCGTTGCTTGTGGACTTTGTTCGCGCGTGTGTCCTGCATTAGCAATAGAAGTGCAAGCTGGTGAAACTGAGAGTGAAAAAGAACGTTATCCTGTGAAATTCGAAATTAATATGCTTCGATGTATTTATTGTGGCTTGTGCGAAGAAGTATGCCCTGAAGAAGCCATTGTAATGAGTAAGGATTATGAACTTGTTTTTACAAACCGTGAAGATGCTATCCTTGGCAAAGACAAGCTACTTGTGCCAATCGAAAAACTGCAAGACCGGCTGG
>CAZPSM010000088.1:8738-9907 GCA_964589125.1 uncultured Hyphomicrobiales bacterium
GTATCATGATTTTGATATTAATATTTAGCAATAATATTCATGGATGGTCGGAGTTGGACTTGTTTCTGTGTAGAAGATAGAAAAAACATTATTTAATGATTAATCCCACAGGACTTATTGTAAATTAATAGTTATAACTGATTAAGATGAGACATTAATGCTAAATTTTAACAATTATAAAGTCTTAACGTTCGATTGCTACGGAACGCTTATTGATTGGGAAAAAGGTATTTTAGGAGCATTAAAGCCGCTTTTACTAAACTACAGCATAGGACTCGATGATAATCAAATTCTTGAACTTTATGCTGAATTTGAATCGGCAATAGAAAAAGGTGAATTCATTGAATATAAAGAAGTTCTTAGAAAAGTAATAGAAAAATTCAGCGATAAATTTGGATTCGTTCCTTCATCGGCTGAAAGAAATTGCCTTGTAGATTCATTAAAAGATTGGAAACCTTTTCCCGATACAATCAACGCATTGGAAAGATTAAAGGGAAAATACAAATTAGCTATTATTTCAAATGTGGATGATGACCTATTCGCTTTTTCGGAACGGCAACTCAAGGTAAAGTTCGATTACATAATAACCGCAGAACAAGCAAAAAACTATAAACCATCTTTAAATAATTTCAAATTTGCTATTGCTAAAATTGGGATTGCAAAAGAGGCAATATTACATATTGCACAAAGTATCTACCACGATATTATTCCAGCCAAAACATTAGGTCTATCAACCGTTTGGGTAACCCGGGGGAAAGATAAAAGCAAGATGGGCGCAACTCTATCGGCGACCGAAGAACCCGACCTTGAAGTACCAGATTTGCAAACATTAGTAGAAATCATAGAATCTAAATCTACATAAGAAAATACAATAATAAATAAATCGGAAACAAAAATATTCTCTTTAAGTCCAGAAGAAATTTTCTCGATACACTTTCTTACAGTTTTAAAGATACGAGGATTTAGAAAATCCCCGTATCTTTAAAATTAAGGAATACTTGGGCGATTAATTAATCTTCGATTTTTGCAAGTACATCGGAGCGTTGGATTATGCGAAAATCTTTTCCATCGATTGTGATTTCCTCGCCGCCGTATTTTGCAAAAATGACTTTATCGCCAGCTTTAAAAAGATTTTGGAGTTCTTCATCTGTTCCAACTTCAATTATCTC
>CAZPSM010000089.1:0-2439 GCA_964589125.1 uncultured Hyphomicrobiales bacterium
AATCAGCATTAGAATAGTATTCGTCCCTATGTCGATACTTGCTACTCTTTTCGTCTGCTTACTTTTAGATGCAAAGCTACCCATTCCTCATCGTAAAGTATTTCTTGGACATCGAAACCTGCACTTATAATTTTTGAATTACATTCATCCAAATCATATTTTAAAATACCACTAACCAACAGATTCCCATCGGTATTGCTAATCGAGTTATAAAACTTGTTCAGATTCCGTAAAATAATCTCAAGATTCAAGTTCGCGAAGATACCGTCCGATTCCGGCAGCGACGGAACAGCATCGATATCTAATTCGATTAAATCAATATCATCTAAAATCGAGTTTAGACGGAAGTTCTCGAATGCGTTTTCTATAGACCATGCGTTGTTATCAATAGCAAGCACTTCCTTTGCCCCTAATTTTTTAGCTAGAATAGCCAAAACGCCCGTCCCAGTCCCGACATCAATCCAAAAAGAACCGGGTTTAACCAATTTTTCTGCTAATCGGCACATTAGCCGGGTTGTAGAATGATGCCCCGTTCCAAAGGACATTTTAGGGTCGATAATGATTTCAATTTCTGAACCAGTTTCGCCTATTCGCCAAGATGGAACTATCCCAACACGTTTGCTAACCACTACCGAAGTAATGTTTTTTTCCCATTCTTCGTTCCAATTTTTCTCTTGAACATCTTCAATTTTTAGGATTTTGATTTCCGAATCGGCAGAACGTAGGAACTGCAAAAATTCGGTTTGGTCTATTTTCGACCAATCGCTTTCGTTAAACGAAACAATTAACTCATCATCACGTTCCTCAATTCCAAGAATAGGATAAACAGTAAGAAGTGCAACTACTTTATCGAAATTTTCTTCGCGAGCATAAAGATATACAAAAACATACTTACTTGCTCTCACTATTCGAAATTCCTTTCAGATATTCTATGAATCTTTCAAAATTACCAATTGGTTCCAAACAACTGAAATTGCGGCAAATATAAACAGTTGTTTTGCCTCCTTGGAGACTATAATTTACCAAAAATTTGTTTGGAATATTGCCACTACTCAAACTCTCGTTTTTAAATAACATCATCGAACAAGGAATATAATGTTGGAATGCTGCCTCTAAATAGCGTTCTAAATCTTTCGTATCGTTATAAACAAAAACCAATTCTGTTGTCCCGTAAAATTTTTGTAGAACAGCAAAATTAAAAAAATTATATGCTAATGGATTGGAAGTTACATAACTCACAAAAATATCTTCTAACCAGTCGGACAGTCTCGAATACTTATCTTCGCCAGTTGATTTAAACAAGGCATTACTCATAAAATACATTACTGAATTCCCCGATGGAATTGCACCATCATATAAATCCTTAGGGTTATAAATCAACTCGCTACTATATTTTGTTGCTTGAAAAAAGCCTCCTTTTTCGTTATCCCAAAACAACTCAATTGCTTTATCGAAAAGTCTGACTGACAAGTCAAAAAACTTATTATCGGCTGTAACTTGATAAACTTCCCAAAATCCCCACGCGCTAAAGGCATAGTCATCGAGCATTCCTTCGATTTTGCTTTTTCCCGACACAAAAGAATGAAATACTGCTCCATCTTCTCTTAAAAAGTATTTTTTGAAAAATAACAAATAATTATCAAAAAAATCAAGAAGCGTTCGACTTTTAATTAATTTATAGGCATTAGCCAAACCAACCAACATCAATCCGTTCCAGTCTGCCAATATCTTCTCGTCTCTCGAAGGATGTATTCTTTTCGCTCTATACCGATAAATTAGGCTTCTCCATTGTTTTGTCAACCCCCGAAGCTCAGAAATAGACAATCCTAAATGGAGAGCTATATCCTCCAACGGTTCTTCCAAATAGAGAATATTACCTACTTCTTGTGAATGAGGATGTGGTCGAAAATTCCCTTGTGGCAAAACATTGAATACCTTTCGGAACAAGTCGAATTCATCACCCAACAATTCTTTTAGTTCATTATAGTTGAAAATATAGAACTTTCCTTCTTCGCCTTCACTATCGGCATCTTCGGAACTATAAAAAGCCCCATAATCAGAATACATATTGTTAAACACGTATTCTAAAATTTCTTCTACTACCTCTTTGTAAAAAATATTTTTAGTTAGCAAATGGACTTTTGAATAGGTTAAAAGCATTAGAGCTTGGTCGTAAAGCATCTTTTCAAAATGCGGAACTAACCATTTTTCATCGGTTGAATAGCGGTGGAATCCATATCCAATGTGGTCGAAAATTCCACCCAATCTCATTCTGGAAAGCGATTTTTCGACCATCTCGAGAGCATCTATTTCTTTGACAAGGGAGTAATAGTCCATTAAAAAAAAGAAATAATGCGGCATTGGAAATTTCGGAGCACTTCCAAAACCACCATTTACATTATCGAAAGCGAAGGAAAGGGCAGAGAATACTTTTTGCAA
>CAZPSM010000089.1:2449-8123 GCA_964589125.1 uncultured Hyphomicrobiales bacterium
TCTTTTCTTGCGATTTCAGATGATAAATAATGCTTTCGGATGCTTCTTCTACATCATTGCGTTTTGCCTTCCAAATATTTTCTACATTTTGAATTAAGTCCAATAATCCGATTCTTCCCCAACTCGTTTCTTTCGGTAAGTAAGTAGCTGCAAAAAACGGCTTTTTCTCTGGTGTCATAATAATAGTCAATGGCCATCCACCGCTACCAGTCATCACTTGGCAGACCGTCATATAAAGTGAATCAATATCGGGGCGCTCTTCGCGGTCAACTTTTATATTAATAAAGACACGATTCAAATGTTCAGCTACATCTCTATCGACGAATGATTCCTTCTCCATTATATGACACCAATGACACGAAGAATATCCTATCGATAGAAAGATAGGTTTATCTTGCTTTTTTGCTTCGTTGAAGGCTTCTTCGCACCACGGATACCAATCGACTGGATTGTATGCATGTTGCAGCAAATATGGGCTTGTCTCATTAATCAATCTATTTGGTTTCATTTTCATATTCACAAATATGTTCAAAATTTCTTTTCAATCCCAAGAACTTTACCCGTTTGACTGGAGAATTCTTAAAATGAACCCTAAAAGTTTCTTCGGTTAAATTATGCAGAAAATCTTCTTCGAGGTTTGTTTTCCCGTTCCTTGGATAAAACCTATGGTCATTTGTATATCTTTTCTTACTGTTCCACGGGCACACCTCTTGGCAAATATCGCAACCAAAAATCCAGTCTTTCAAGTCAATCTCCTTTGGAATATCTTGCTCTGGTTTCGCTTCTATTGTCCAATAAGAAATACACCTGTTTGAATCGACGACCATAGGCTCGACAATAGCACCTGTTGGACAACTTTCTATGCATTTATTACATTTCCCACAATAATCGGGCAAAATGGGGTCAGGTTCAAATTCAATCGTTGTAAGAATTATTCCGAGAAAAACATAAGACCCAAATTTTTTTGTAAGTAGCAAACTATTTTTACCTTGCCATCCAATTCCCGCACGAACTGCCCAAGATTTTTCGAGGATAGGACCCGTATCAACATAACTTTTACATTTAGCATCTGGGAAAAAAAATTTCAACTTTACTTCAAGACTCTTAAGTAAAGATAAAACAATTTCATGGTAATCATCACCCCAAGCATATCTTGAAATTTTGAAATTACCATTGTGTTGGTATGGAGAGTTGTAATTATAGGCACAAACAATAACCGTCTTGGCACCGGGAAGTATTAAATCGGGATTACGTCGCCTATCGAGATTCCTTTCGAGGTAACTCATAGTCCCGTTATAACCTTTCTCCAGCCATTTTAAATATCTTTCAAATTCGGGTTCAAGAGCAGTAGCCCGTGCAAAACCAACATCACAAAAACCAATATCAAAAGCATATCGTTTTAATCTATCTTTAAAAATGAAAACATTCATTGCCGGCTTTTGCAATACTTCCACCGAGGTAATTCAAATCGAATTTCAGGAATAAAAACAAAACCTTCGATTTCGATAACCTCATATACTTTTAGACTTTTAATTCCCTTCTGTGGATTTACATTTAATCCGGTAGTCAAATCGTATGTCCAGCCATGTTCTGGGCAAATTACCTTGCCATCGCTCAATATTCCTTTGTAAATGGAATCTAAATGCCTATGCGGACAAATATTAGATAAACAATATAATTTATTGCAATGACGTAGGATAGCTACTTGCTCTTCATATTCTTCGCCTAACTTTATTCGCATACCTTTACCTTCTTTAATTTCATCAGACTTGGCAACACATAAATAGTAATTACCACCAATTTCGATTTTATTCCCGATTCGCATCATATATCTAATTTTTCCGATAGAACAAATGAACCGTTTTTCCTTTCGATTTTCCCAGCCTTAACAAAGGCATCATGTTCAAATATAATAACCCAATTTTCATTGGTAGCAAGATTCAATATTTTCTTTTTTTCTTCTAAAGTGGTCAACGGAAAATTGTCGTAAGCGAGAATGTAGGGAAGATTAATATGTGCCGAAGTTGGGAACAAATCCGCAGCATAGAAAAAGACTTGATTATCAATATTAATCTTGACTGCTTGCATTGCCTTTGTGTGTCCAAACAATGGAATTAATTCAATATTCGGGAAAAGCTCCCCACTACCATCAATAAGTTCGAGCACACCATTGGCAAAGAGAGGCTCGTAATCTTCCCTCATAAATGAACCTCTATCTTTTTCGGTAGGATTTAAAGCCCATTCCCATTGGTCTCTTTGAACGTAGTATTTTGCATTAGGAAACGAGGGTACAATTTCACCATTGAGCGACATTGTTGAACCACCACAATGGTCAAAATGTAGATGGGTTAGAACTACGTCGGTAATCTCTGATGGGTTAATATTGGAACTCTTCAAAGCGCTGTGTATGTTTGAGCGTTCTAAATCAATGTTATAAATAGTTGCAAGTTTTTGACTAAATTTATTACCATTTCCTGTGTCTATCAAGATTCGCTTTTCCCCGAAAGAAATATACAATGGTCTTGAAGAAAGCGGAATTCTATTCATTTCATCTCCATTTGCATACGCTCGGGACCACAAAGCTTTCGGGACGACCCCAAACATTGAGCCACCGTCCAACCCAAAAAGACCTGTTTCAATAGTCTTAATTTCCATATTATTAAATAACATATTTAACTTCCTATATTTAAATCAAATTACTTTTTCCATTTAATACTACAACCAATTGATGGCTTTTGTTCGAAATCAATAGGTTTCCCTTTCAAAAGACAATCTACCGCTCGTCTTAAATCCTCGCCAGTAACTGGAACATTGTTGCCCGGACGTGAACTATCGAATTGTCCTCGATAAACCAATTTTAAATCAGCATCGTAAAGAAAAAAATCGGGAGTGCATGCAGCATCGTAAGCCTTTGCAACCTCTTGAGTTTCATCAAAAAGGTAAGGGAATTGATAACCAAAGCTTTTTGCATATTCTGTCATCTTCTCTGGTGAATCTTCGGGATATGTCAAAGGGTCGTTCGGGTTTATTGCAACTACATTAACATTATGTTCGATAAATTCGTTAGTTAACTCAACTAATTTTTGTATAATATGCATAACATATGGGCAATGATTGCAAATAAACATTACCAAAAGCGGTTTACCATTATGGAAATCATCGAGTGAAACAGTCCTATTCGAAATAACATCGATTAAGGAAAAACTAGGGGCTTTGCTACCCAGAGGAACCATTTTAGAAAAAGCAGCCATTTTAATACACAGATTTGTTATACATAAGAATACAGAAACGAAACATATAAAAATTTCTTTTTAGGTTAACAAAAACCAAAGCGATTAGTTATTCAAAAAATTTGGGTAATTTTGTGCTTCTCCGAGAACGATATGGAAATTTTCGACGAAATTACGAACTATTTTAGTTACCTTAACGAAAATTACGGTAACCTTCTATATGCTACCCGAACAGACACCCAATCCAACGAACTTTCGACAGAAGAAACAAAAATTAAGCAAAACATAATATCAAAAGAAAGTTTTTTTGAGATTGAGGAGGAATGGATTAAATCCCAAACTCTAAATGAATTAGAACAAAGAATTAACTCTTGCCTTAAATGTCCTTTAGGAAAAACACGCACGAAATTCGTATTTGGTGTTGGAAACCCTAAAGCCGAAATAATGTTTATCGGCGAAGCTCCGGGAGCCGATGAAGACCTTCAGGGTGAACCTTTCGTGGGGCGTGCCGGACAACTTTTAACAAAAATTTTAGCCTCTTTCAACATTAAGCGACGCGATGTTTACATCTGTAATATTTTGAAGTGTAGGCCACCAAATAACCGGAAGCCATTTTCTGCCGAAATGGATAAATGCAAACCTTATTTATTGAAGCAAATCGAGTTAGTTTCGCCCAAACTTATTGTCGCTCTGGGTGCTACTGCTGTCGAGGGCTTATTCAACACACCGGCGAAAATGACCGAACTGCGTGGAAAGGTATTTAAATTCCAAGATAAACCTGTCGTAATTACTTATCATCCGGCAGCTTTATTGCGAAATCCAGGATGGGAAAGTCATTTTCGTTCTGATATACAATTTGCACTAGAAATGCTTAACAACTTAACTAATAAAGGTACTTAGATGAAAATTGCAGTAATTTTTGGAGGAATCTCCACCGAGCGTGATATTTCCATCAAAAGTGGACAGGCTGTTTTCAATGCCCTGACCGAATTGGGTTATGAGGTAATTGGCGTCGACCCGGCACTGGGTTCAGAAGGTTTTATCTATAACATTCACGACTTTACAAAGGTTCCAAAATTAGAGGAATTAAAACTGAACGGCTTATACCCGAAACAATACCTTGCATCAATAACTCACCCAATTTTTGACGATATTGATTTTGCCTTTATAGTTCTCCACGGCAAGTATGGTGAAGACGGTACCATTCAATCGCTTTTTGAATTCCGGGGAATTCCCTACAGCGGCAGTGGGATCAAAGCTAGCTCGATAGCAATCGATAAAAATACTTCTAAAATTATGTTTTCGGCGGTTGGCATTACTACTCCACAGTGGACTATATTAAAACCTAATGATATAGGTAACTACGAAATCTACGATGAACTGCGACAAGAATTTGCAAAAGGAATGGTAATAAAACCAAATGACCAAGGCTCTACCGTTGGAGTAACAATTATTCTGGACGGTAACTTGGACGAAATTCATAAAGGATGTGAACTTGCATCTAAATTATCAGATTTAATATTGGTAGAACAATATATTCCGGGTAAAGAAATCACTGTTGGTATTTTAGGAAAAGAACCTTTACCAGTTATTGAGATAGTCCCAGAAAGCGGGTTTTATGATTTCGAGCATAAATATACCAAGGGTAAAACGCAATATGTTTGCCCGGCTGATATCCCAGAAGATATTGCTGAATTCTCTCAGCAACTTGCAATAATGGCATTTAATGTATTGGGCTGTAGTGGTCTCGGGCGAGCAGATTTCCGTCTCGACGACGATGGCCAACCTTTCTTACTTGAAATCAACACAATTCCTGGTTTCACAGAAACTTCCCTTGTTCCCAAGGCTGCAAAAGAAATAGGCATCGACTTTAATCAATTATGTCAAAAAATAATTGACTTAGCGTTGGGAAATAGGAATGGGAATTGATTTTAAATACCATTTTAAATTCATACTTCAAACTTTTAAAGAACGCAGTAACCTTTATATATGCTATCTCAAAATCAAATTTAGTACAAGATTTAACGAGAAAAAACCAAGCAAAGAACTGAAAGCAAGATTTGGAAACATCGAAATTAGAATACCATACTCAACAAATGCCATTGTTGTGTTGAAAGAGGTTTTTTTAGACAAATTATATAATTCCCTATCAAACCTACAAAATGTGCTGGATTTAGGCGGATTCCTAGGTGAATCGGCTGTATATTTTGCACTGACAAATAAAAAAGTCGTCGTTGTCGAACCCGACCCCAACTATTTGCCTTTCCTAAAACCAAACATATCCAATTACAGCAATATTGTACTGATTAACAAGGCAGTTATCGGCACCACAGGTTACTCTTTTGCAAAACTTTTTAAAAACCAGATTTTCGACGACGGTGGCTCATTATCACAGATTTATTCTGGAAACCAAACGTTGGAAGTCGAAACTATCTCGATTTCCG
>CAZPSM010000089.1:8202-9816 GCA_964589125.1 uncultured Hyphomicrobiales bacterium
TACAAAATCGGGATTTGTTCTCATTCCAAAAAGGTATTATTGAACTCCATTTTTCAAATATCGACTTGCAAAGGAGCCTTGATACCCTGAAGAGCTTTCTACATTTTCTAAAAGAAAATAACTACCAATTCAAAACTTTTAATAATTCTTCTATTGAAGATTTTATTGAAAACTCCCCGATTAGAACCAAAGAGGCTCCCGAAATCTTCATTTTAGAATTTTCAAAAGTGAACTGATGTGTTATCTACTGCTTTGGCATCTTAGTATAATCGAGTTCAGAACCTAAAACACTATGGGGTATTAAATAAACTGCAACCATAACAATGCTTGCTATTAATGCCCATTTCGTATTTGCTGGGTTCTTTTTCAACATTACCACTGCAATAATCCAAAATATTAGAGCAACAAGTGTTTTATTGTCGGTTAAATCATGCCCGAATGGCCACCCAGTCCATAATGCTACAAATGCATAATACTGGATTATTGGTCCAAGAATACCTCCCCCAATGAAAAGAAGGCACAATGTCCATAACGACAATTTATACACATTACTCCGCTTAAAGGTAACTTCGAGGAAAGTTCTTACCGAAAACACCATTGCGAGAAACATAAAAACTATGTGAGGAATCATAAAATAGAACGGAACATCACCTTTGAAACGAATGATTACAGGTTCTTCGCTTAATGAATACTCCCGATTATTTTTGTCTTTCAGCACAATTCGATACATCACTTTTCCAGCTGGGGGTTGATGTGGAATCGAAGCAATTAAAACATTATTATCTCGTTCCAGCGGTTTGGTTGTCCAATCGTCTTTGCTTTTATATCGCCGAAATGTTATGGTCCCTTGTATTTCCGGATTATTTGCAGTGATTTCAATTTTTGCATCGCTGTTTCCACCCCAAGAACGCAGAAGGGAATATTTTATCTTTTCGCCGTTTATTTCAACAGAACCATCTTTTGGATGGGTTGGACCCGTCAATCTTTGATAAATTGCAAGTCCAGCCATCAGAACAAAAGCCAGAACCCAAAGAAGAATAGTTTGAAATCTTTTCATAAATATTACCTCAAATTAATTAACCAACATAAAAGCATTTTGTCGTAGTTCTTGAATTTTGTCCAAAACCTTGTCTTCTTCTAAAGTTACAGAAAAGTAGCCTAAATCGCCCCATAAGATATATCCAAGAGTTGCCTTCAGTTCCATTTTCATTCTTTCCCTTTCCTCTTCAAAATATTTTTCTAAGAAAGCCTTATTTTCTATTAAATATTTTTTAAAAGTAACCATAACATTATCGTTAAAACTAAACTTATTTACAAAAGTCGCGACGTCAACATTGCTAAATAGGCTTTTCCCGTCTTGTAATTCAAAGAAATATCTAAGAACAAAGTCGTTAATATACCCATTAGAACGCAGTTTTTGTAAATATGGGGGAATGGTATCGCTTCGGAAAAAATAATCAGGAAAGATACCACCACCACCCAACAAAATTCTACCTTTTTTTGTGGTAAAAACTGGTAGATTTTTGGTAACACCAAAGCTTTTTATCAAAGTTTCAATATTTTGTTTAAAATCTTCACGCAAAGCAGATTCCGACATATTGTCCAAGTTAATGT
>CAZPSM010000090.1:0-2562 GCA_964589125.1 uncultured Hyphomicrobiales bacterium
TGAAGAAGGACACAGCGACAAATGTCGAAGAAAATCGAGTAGAAGTTCGCTACTATACAACGCATTTTTACGCAACGGAGCCATATCCCTTGCCAGCACATAGCATTGTAAAGAGCAAACTCTATTGGGATGGTAGTTTCGATTTGCACCAAGCAATAGATGGTGTTTACGATACGATGGGTAACAAAATCGAAGGCAAGGAACGAATAACGCTGAAAGATATAGGCAAAGCAACAGCGGAGATGCTGTGGGAATGCAGTGGAGTCCCCGCTGGTGTGTATTTCATAGTGATTCGCCACAATGGACGAGCCGATACAATACCGATAATAGTGGAGTAAGAGATAGATTCTTCGCTACGCTCAGAATGACACAGACAAGGCAATGTCATTCTGAGTTCTGTCCCGTCCTACGGGACGGGACGGAACGAAGAATCTAAATTTTTTTACTTACCTATTGTATTTTAAAAATTTTTATTATATTGCTATTTGAATTCTTATTTAATTAACAAAATGTTTTGTTTGTATAAAATAATTGTTCCTAATATCATATTCCAAATAAAGTGCCAATTTTTTGTGTGTATTCCCTATTCCTATGTAACCCCTTGTAATTCAATGACTTACGGGGGGGGGAACAAGACTTCTACTCAATTCGATAGTTCCGTTTCGTCCAACAAAGCGATTTTGTTCCAGATGCCGAGCCCCGCCAGAAGGGTAATGAGAGCAAGGCAATAGGGAGTAAAGTGTAAAAACAATGTTCTTTGAAGTATTCGAGCAGACAAATATTGGGAATTCTTAGTTACATTTTGTTGTTTTTTGATTTTAATTGTTTTTAAAAAATAAGGAGTATTAAAATGATAAGAATAAATTTAAATAGGGTTTTTCTTTTAATTACAATGAAAAAGATTTTATATTTTGCTGTGCTTTTTTCCTTAGCATTTGACCTTTATTCTTTTACATATCGCTCTTGGAATAAGGTAGATTTTGTGAAAGACGCTTCGAGAAACGAAATTTACTTTAATTTAAATTCTCGTAATCAACCGTTACTTGCAAACGTTCTATTCTACAAGGCCCCGAAGGAACAACACACAGACTTAGAGATTTACACTTTTACCGAAGAAGATAAGTCTTTCGTTCTATGGAAAACTTTTCCCGAAATAGATAAAAAATTGGGGCTCAATGACTATACAATTAAACGAATTGAAACGAATGCTGAAGGAAAAGTCTGGCTACTTTTCAGTTACCGCCAACTCATTTATGAAGACCAAAAAGGCGAACTTCAGAAATATGCTCCTCCTCGAAAGTATGACACTCTCGTATCGGAAGTTTCATCATTTTTCATTGATTTTGAAGGGGGCATTTGGCTAAAAGTTTCTTCTGGAAAATACTTATCTGATGGGACTACGAAAATATTTGACGAGCATATAATCGACTGGTATAAACTTAACCCTTACAACAGCGAATTACAACAATTGAGTCACTTCTATACCCCTAATGAAGCACAGGGTTTCCAAACTATAGGCAGACTTATTCAAAACCCCTACACGCACGAAATTTATGGGATTAACGATTGGGGCATGTTTGATAATGGGTATCTCGAAAATGCTCTATATAAACTTAACTCCAATGGGGAAATTATCCAAACCTATCCACTTAAAAGGCACACTGTGCAGACAAAATTAACCAATCCCCATCGTGCTTACATATCGAGTGTTGAGTTTACATCGGATGGGAAAAAGATTATCTATGCTTTAGAGAAAAACTCATCTGGTGGTGGGATTCCGGGCGGGATAAGCATATACGACGTTGAAGAAAAAAACTGGTACATTCTCGAAAATGACCCAGCGTACAATTATTTAGAGGTCGAGAAAGATTATGGTAGTCGTTATGTTTATGCACGATATTTTGAGGGCAAACTCTGGATTTTTCATTTTTGGGGCTGGATAATGGTTTACGATGGGAATCAGATTATAGTTCTCAAGACTAGTGATGTTATGCAAAAGAATTATATTTCGGAGATACCTGCAATGTATGCCAGTTTCACACAAAATGAGAATACTATATGGTTAGAAACAGGTGCTTGGGATGTAATTCGGTTAGAAGCATCTGCAAGTAAGGTCGAAGATGCAAAAAGCCTACTGGGGAGAATCTATCCAGTACCGGCTAAAGCCGGCGAACCAATCTTGATTGAATTTCCCAATAAAGACGTTACATTTAACCGATTAATTGACCTAAATGGTCGGGAAATAAAAGTTCAAACTATTGATGATAAGGACAAACTTGTTCTAAGCACCAGTGGACTCGGGAAAGGAGTATATTTTATTGAATTATCTTACAACAAGCATACTTTCGGAATTAAAATTATTTTGGAGTAATTTGGGAGGGAAGAAAATGAAAAGGTTAAATTTTTTGTTTGCTTTTATTACAGCTCTTTCTTTTTGTATGGAAGTTTTTCCTCAAAATCTGAATAAGAGGAATATTATCGAGGCAGTGAACAAACCTATTCAAGTAATTGAATACCATAGGCTCGATGGCTCCATTTTAGAAAAGTACGATAATGCATCTA
>CAZPSM010000090.1:2581-3457 GCA_964589125.1 uncultured Hyphomicrobiales bacterium
GTTAAACAGTCGGCAAATCCTAATCCATTTTTCAACACAAAAAGGGCGAGAGTAGTTTATGAATACACGAACTTTAAAGGCGAAACTTTCGAAACATACGATTTTAAAACATTTAGGTCTAATAATGTGTCCAAAACGCCTTTATTAGAAGACTACGCTACCATACCAAATGGGTCTTCAAATATCCAATTTGAAGTTTTTCCAAATCCTATTGACGAAGGAAATATTGTTTTGCGAATAACAACAAACGCTAAGTCAAAACTGACGCTGTTCATAACAAACATATTTGGAATTGAGGTAAAAAGAATCGAATTAGGCACATTTGAACGTGGGACATATGATGAAAAGCTATAGAATCATCAGTTAAAGCCGGGTTTTTATCAATTAATTCTAACAGATTTCTTCAATTCATACGAAACATTACTTTATGTAAAGTAACTATTAGTCAAATTTTCACGGTTAAATAAGTTCTCATAGGACTTCAATTAGAGGTAATTGAAAATCTCAGTATATTATTTTATCATTTGCTTTCTGGGGCGAACGGTCGAGGCGTAGCGTGTAGGAGTAGGATTCCAAATCTTCTAAGAAAGATTTTAACACACAATTTTTGGTCAATCCTCGAACTCTTTGCAAGAATGGAAGAAGGATACCGTTAAGCGATTCTTTCTTTATGTGAGTCTAAGCATCCTTAAAAGCACATCTCGAAAAATTGATTTTCACAGATTTTTAGATTTTTCTTGCAAATTTTTCTTTCATTTCCGCTCTTGCATTCTCAATAATTTTTATTATATTGTTATTTGATACTTTGGAAAAATTAATGTTTCGTTTTTTACAAACATTGTTCCGAAACATAGAATGCGCTCATTCATTCGTTCT
>CAZPSM010000090.1:3556-5474 GCA_964589125.1 uncultured Hyphomicrobiales bacterium
GGGGAGATAAAGACGAATTCTAATCAATTACAGATTGATGTTTCACGATTGCGATTCGGTTTTTATTTGTATAATCTTTATGTAGATGGTGTTTTAACACGTAGCGGTAAATTTACTATAACAAAATAACTCATTAGAGTAGATGAGGCTTTTCGCCCCATCCACTATTTTAATTTAAAAATATTATTCAAAAATAAAGGAGGAGAAATGTTTAGAAGTTTTGTATTAGCATTATTCATAGCGACTTTCGCTTGCAATTCGATTTTCTCTGCTGGGTGGAAAATGGTTTATCAATACCCAGGTCCGGAAGGTTTCTTTGCTGTTGGAATAAAGTGCGGTGATACTAATAATTGCTATACCGCGGTGAACCTTGGAAATCTTTTTAGGCTGATTCTTAAATCCGAGGATGGTGGAAATAGTTGGTTCGAATCTTTCAAGCACATAATAGATTTTAGCAAACCGCCTTATGTCGTTTATCCCGAGTTTTATGATTTGGAAAGTCCATCGAAGGACTTATGTATAATTGCCTGCGATACTGGGAAAATTTTTTGAACTTCCGATGGAGGTAAAAACTGGGAATGGATTAAGTTACCAACAAGAAAGCCTTTATTGGACATAGATATGCTCGATAGTCTCAATGGATTAGCAATTACATACAATGAACTTTTTAGAACTACTGATGGTGGTATTAACTGGGAGTATTTGGAGAATGTTCCTCTACCTAGTAAAAGCTCGAGAATCCAAGGCTATAGAAATGTAGCAATGCTTACTACGAACGCCTATATAATCCGAGTTGACACAATAGTATCTGTTGGAGGGGGAGTGGGCGGTTACGTGTTGAAAACTGTGGATGGTGGAAAAACTTGGGAAAGTTACTCATTCCCCACGATGAGTATGGAGTTCTTTCTTCTTCTTGCATCTAAATGGTATTTTGTGGACTCGTTGTATGGATGGGCTGTGGGAGCGAGAATATACTATCAACAGATAAACAATTTAACGATAGCTTATACTAGAGACGGAGGGAAAACTTGGGAAATTCAGCATGACAGAGGATATTCCTACAATAAATTTAATTTCAATTGGGGACTGCAAGATGTTGTGTTTGTTGACAGAAACAATGGAATTGCTGTTGGTTACGGTTATACTATTTTGAGAACTACGAATGGTGGGCAAAATTGGTTCCCTGAATTTGTGGATATTATGGATTGGTCGCGAACATCGGCGGTCTGTTCCGTTAACCCAAATTCTTACCTAATTGCTGATGGAAGTGGTAAGATTTTTAAATCCGATGAGACTTTGAGTATAGATGAAACATCTCATTCTAACCTTGAACAAAGCTTCTTGCTTATTCCCAACCCCCTTGGCGATAAACTAACAATTGTTAGGCATAATGCAAAAAATGAAACATTAAAAATTTATGATGTATTGGGGAATTGTGTGCTTTCCACGGAAATATTTGGTTTTGAATCGACCACGGACATTTCTTCTCTTTCAAGCGGAGTTTATCTTGTTCAAGTAGGCGAAAATACACAGCTAATGATAAAACGATAAAACATAGCGGAAAACTTATCATAAGCAGTAATAAAAATTGTCGCGTAAACTGCAATTTAAGCGGAATGCTTTTTTGCTATACCAATCAAAAGTTAGACAATTTTATGTGGTTTCCAACGTTTCAAAAAGTTCTGTTGTAATAAAATTGGAATGAACTTTTTGCTTATAGACGTTATTTTTTTACTATTCAAGGATTCTGTTCAAAGCGATAACGCACCCGCGGAGCCGAGTACGATACCTCCAACTACTATGGTATATCCGAGATGGAGCCTTAGAAAGATATTGCTTTTACTGGCTGGGATAATTTCGCTGATTTTAGCTATTATTGGTATTTTTTTACCGCTGCTGCCTACCACGCCGTTTTTAT
>CAZPSM010000090.1:5524-9808 GCA_964589125.1 uncultured Hyphomicrobiales bacterium
ACAATTGGTTAATGAAGCATAAATATTTTGGACCAGTCATCAGAAATTATCGTGAAAAAAAAGAAGTCTCACTGCAAAGCAAAATCTATGCTCTCGCCTTGCTATGGATTACAATTCTCAGTAGTGCGATTTTTTTTGTTCATATAATTTGGGTAAAAATTTTGTTGGTTTGCATTGCTTCGGGTGTAACCTACCACATTTTACGTTTAAAAACACTAAGGTAAATTTAGGGTAGGCATAAGAGTTCTCTCTTATGAATTTAGGCAAGGATTGAACTGCGCTTGTTGATGCACCGTGTCATTCCTCGTCCCGTTCTACTTTGTGGAACGAGAAAAATCTCTTTTCTCTTGTGCCATTCTGGGAAGCGGAATGATAAAGAACCTTGTTTTCCACGTTCCTTGCAGCGACTCTGAGTGAGGCTGTGAAAACTTATTATGAGACAGCCCCTTATGAATAAGTAGAATTCTTAATTGTTACTTATTTTGTTGAGCTTTGATTTCCTCCCACGATTCTACCGGCGTCTTTATAATAACTTGAACTGTGCGATTATAGAACCTTCCTTCGGGTAAAGAATTGTTATAAAGTGGTTCATCTTCCCCGACTCCTCGCTTCATAATCGAGCCTACTTTACCTTTCGTCTGTTGCATAATTCCGTTGTAAACGGTTGTTGCACGTCGTTCAGAAAGACCTTGATTATGCTCGTATAATCCGACTACATCTGTATGGCCCACTACTTCAACAAATGATGTTGGAAGAACACGGTTGTAAACATATTCTCGCATAATTCTTTCGTTTATCGGACCTGCATCGGAGCGGTCGAATGGGAAGAGTATTAGACTATAGCGTTCAAGTGTGCTATCCTTTGCACCTTTAAGGATATCAACTTTTTTCTGTTCCGTCGAAACTTGCATAACTGGGATAACTATGGGGTCGGAGGCACACTCTTTGTCGTTTGTAGTGGTAATTACCAATTGTGCTGTGAAAGGAACCTCGTCTTTCGGATATTCATCGTCGCCACTTTGCCAATTCCATTGATATAGGCTTTCTGTTATCCCTACATCGCGCAGAGTTTTCCATTCAACACCTCCATGTTTTACTTCTATTCTTCGAGCTTTGACCAAAGCATCTTCGATTCCATTTTTCATAGTGAAATGCATAGATTCTGGTTGTGGAAAGGTTTTGGGGTCCTTGTCGAAGACAGGCTTCATTATGTTCCAATCGTTGCATAGGATTTCTACACGGCGATTTTCCACGATACCAAGCGAATCGTTGAGATTGGACACAACAGCGGGTTGGTTTCTCACCGTGATTTTCATTCGATTTTCATCTATACCCCATATATCGCGAAAGTAATTATAAACGGCTTGAGCTCGTTCTCGCGAAAGATTTGGCTTTTTCTCTTCGGGCGTTTTGCCATCGTTGCATCCAACAATTTCAATCTTAGTATTTGGATATTGTGTCAATCTAAACCCATAAATATTTAATATATGATAATATTTTTCTAATGTACCGCCTCGTATTGTAGTATCTGTAAAAGATTTTTTGAATTTGTCATCTGGTGATTTGAAAAGAATATAGCGGTCTGGAATTTTTGAACTGCCAAGGTCGAAAAATACGTAGTTCAACAAAGGATATAGGTCCCATGTTTGGAATTGCTCCATTACAAGGCCACGAAAATTAGCAATTTCGGGTTTGATTGCTTTGTTCTCGGCAACATATCTTGCTTCTTCGATATTGGCGCCAATAACAGGACGTTGTCCCAAGGGTATAACAACATTAATTACGTCTGCATATTTTTTAGCTTCTTCGGGGTCAGTTGTTGGTCTTGGCTTATCGACACGGACAGTCTTTGTGATTTTTCCATATTTGGGATTTTCGGCTGATATTTCAAGGTTGACGAACATAATTGAATCCCTTGGATTGCCGTAATCGGTGTTTGTAACGACAAAGTCCATTTCTGTGTGTGAGCCTCGTAGGGTATCGATTGCAATTCGATTTATTATTGGACTTTTAATTGTAACTACTGCTGGGATATTTTCACCACTGCACTCGTCGATTACGATTGTTTTAACAACAACTGCACGGAAATAGAAAGGAACAAAAGCCATAAAGATGTCGAAATCGCCTTGATATCCGGGAATGTCTCTACGTCGGGAAGAAAAATAAAGTACATCGCCCGAAGCCGGGAGTGTAATGAATTGGTCATCTTCTGGAGTGTTCAGTGGTTCGCCAAGATTCTCGGGTCTGGACCAGGTGTTTGTTACTGGGTCGAACCGAGTAACATAAAAATCGAGTCCTCCAATGTTAGGTGTGTGCCCTTTGGATGAGAAAAACAAAGTTTGATTATCGGCTGCAATAAAAGGTGCAGCATCTTGAGTTTTAGTATTGATAGCGGTTAAATTTTGAGCAGGCTTCCACTCTTCTGTTTCCGGGTCGAAGTCTGAATACCAAATATCCATATTATTCCAGTTTGAATTGTCTCCGTCGCTATTAGGTCCGGGACGTGTTGAAACAAAGTATAAACGACTTTGGTCAGGGGCAATCGATGGTTGGGCATCGAAATATTTGGAGTTAACATTGGGACCAAGGTTGTATGGGCGGCTCCAACGGTCACCTTCGATTGTGGTTCGATAAATATCGCAGTCTCCTAAACCATCGGGACGTGAGCAAGCAGTAAAATAAAGTGATTGTCCATCGGCAGCAATGGAAGCGACCCCTTCGTTTTCTGGGGTATTTACACCCTGATAACCATAGATTGTTGTTGTGTCTATATTAAATGGTTTGAAAAAAATAGTATCGAGTCTATCGTTTTTTTTGGTTGCCCAAAAGTCATGGGAAGGTTTGTCGTATTTTGGATTTATTTTGCTCCCCGGGCGATTTGATACAAAGTACAGCGTTTTGCCATCTGCACTGATTGATGGGGCATAATCAAGACCCTTCCAATTAACGACTGGACCAAGATTAATAATGCGTATCTTGGATTTGTCGAGAATTTGAGGCTGGTCCTGAAAAGGCTCTGCGTTTGTCGAACTTGTCGAGGAAGTCTCGAGAACCATTCCATAAAGAAAGTATTGGCTATCAGTTTGGCTACCTCGCTGATTTTGCTCCGATAGTAAGTTATTTACCAATAGGAGGAGGCAAATAGCCACGCAACCGAGAAACGTGTTGATTTTAAACATATACATAACCTTACACATTAAATATTACATAATAAAATTATATGCTATGTAACTTTGAAAAATATAAAAATAAATAATATCAAAAAAAAATAAAAATAAAATTAAACGAAATTTTAAAATATCATTAATTTGCATAATAATTTGTAGTTATTATTAGAAATTATTTGTAGTAAAATCTACTACAACATAATTCTATCGGCAGATTATATTTATGAGTTTGTTAGGGATGAAAACGATTTTTTGGATTGCCTTGTTGCTAACGTGTTTGACTACATTTAGTTCTTTCAAAGCAAGTTGCTCTATTTCTTCCTGGGTTGAGCCCAACTGGGCAGAAATTCGAGCACGAATCTTGCTATTTACTTGAATAACTATCTCTACTTCTTTCTTAATTGATTTTGTTGGGTCGTATTCTGGGAACTTCTCAAGAACAACCGAAGTAGAATGTCCTAGCTTGCTCCAAAGTTCTTCAGCAATGTGTGGTGCAAAAGGAGCAAGACAAAGAATGAATTTTTCCAAGGAACTTTTCGGCTTAACTTCGTATTTATAAAATTCATTAACAAAAATCATCATTTGCGAGATAGCCGTATTGAAACGCAAGTTTTCTATATCCTCGGAAACTTTTTTAATTGTTGAATGAAGAATATACTCTTGTTCAGCATTCGGTGGAATATCCTGAATCTTTTCCGATAAGTTGCCATTTTCGTCGACGAAGAGTCGCCAAACCCTATTGAGAAACCTATGAATTCCTTCAATTCCCGTGGTTGACCATGGTTTAGAATCTTGAAGCGGACCGAGGAACATTTCGAACATTCTCAATGAATCGGCTCCGAATTCTTTCACAACCTCGTCGGGATTAACCACGTTTCCCAACGATTTCGACATTTTTCGCCCGTCTTCCCCGAGTATTAGACCTTGGTGAAACAGTTTATGGAATGGTTCAGGAGTAGAAACATATCCATAATCGAATAGGACTTTGTGCCAAAATCGAGCATAAAGAAGATGCAATACAGCATGCTCGGCACCCCCGACATAGAGGTCAACACCATTAGGCTGCATCCAATAGCGTTCTTTGGCAAAAAAAAAAAAAATATGTTCGTTTTTGGGG
>CAZPSM010000091.1:0-2268 GCA_964589125.1 uncultured Hyphomicrobiales bacterium
ACTTTGAATACTCAGTAATGTGTCCCATTGAACACCCCAGTTAGCCGACTTTAATAATACTTGCGACTTTGTAACTTTATTGTATGCCCCGAGAAACCATAATGAGTCGTTCGCGAAGGTAACACTCCTTGGCTTCGGGAGAAAGTCGGGAAAGCTGAGCGTATCCCAGGTGCTTCCGTCATCTCTCGATATCCATAGCTGGCGTAGATTAGTAAAAACTGCAATATTCGGGGGTGAATAGAAACCAGTATAAGAATAAAAGAATTTATTTGTTTTTACTTCTCTATATGTTTTCCATCCGTCAATTGTTAGCAATATTCTGTCATAATTTTCGAGGGTGTCGGGAAACTGGACCAAGATGCCACGCAATGAATCTGTCATTCGAAGGAAAAGACTTGGCCTCTTCCTCAACGATAAATCCTTTTGAGTTGGCAATATTGTCCAATTTTTCCCCCCATCTGTAGTTTTATAAATGAACGATGTATATTTGTAAAACTGATTGATACCATCTGTATAGTGAAAGCGAGCGCTATCCACTAAACAATAAATAGTTGTAGAGTCCGCATAGTTTATACTACTTATCCGGTAACCACTCAGTGGGACATCTGATTCTAAATCTAACACATTAGTGTCCTTACCATTAACAAAAACCGCCATATGTCTAAGCTTAGGGAGGTATTGATAAAAAGCGTGAAAGCTAAGAAAAGAGAAGTGACTTGTATCGTATACTGTTAAGCCACCTGGTTGAAAGTCGTCAACAAAGTTATATTTTTTTGTTAGTTCTTTTCCATCAAAAATCGTAAGCCATTTACTTATCATTTGGGCATTGAGTTGAAGGAAAATAAATAGATTTAAAAAAAGAGAGAGATAAATCTTTTTCATAACTAACTCCATTATTTGTGAAACAAACAAAAACTAAAGTAAGAGCGAAATTTTAAACGTCTTACACCGCTCCTTTATTTTCAATACCTTAAAAAAAGTTCATAATACGAAGAACCATTTTTATCGTACCTTACTAAGTACAAACCTCTGCATAGATTTCCAACACCTTCAATAGTCCCAATTTTAATTGGAAGCATACTACTCGGCAAACTAAGCTTTAAAACTTCAACACCCAAGATATTGAAAATTGATATTGTACAATTTCCAGAAGCATTTATATTTAAGAAATTATTATCTTTTTCATAAATTCTTCCTTTGCTGGAAACAACAGAAGGAACATTCTTTATTTCATTCCAACTCCAGCCCATATCGAGCGTTCTAAATACCTTTCCATTTTTAGTTATTAAATAGCCCGAATATGGTTTTGTATTTAGTATGTTAGAAAAGAAGAACATTAAAATCAAACCAATGCTAATTGTTACTGTTTTCATAGTTGCCTCCCCGGTTAATCACAAATTTGAACACAATCATTGTAGGGGTTGTGTGGACAAGTTCCATTTGCATTAGACTCAACTTCAGTTACAACAGCTTGACCAAATTGGTCATAGCATACTTGATACCATGTAAGACAGCATAATTCATAGTCACAGTAACCAATTGAATCATAACCACCGGTCGTACTCTCCCACCAGCGCCAGCATAAGGATTTGGAAACTCTCCAATAAAAAGTACAATTTGAGGGCGGCTCGGGCAAACAAATGTCACTACCGGTTATTTGGTTCCATTCCTCTCTTGCACTCGGATTATATAAATAATTCATAATAATTGCCGCAGCAGCTACGTTCAACAGTTGCTGTATCGATACTTGGTTACAGGGTGGTGGACTTAGGCTAACAACTCTCCAAATAAGAATGTCACAATAAACACCACAGGCTTTTCGAATGTAATAATCAGCTCGATAGGTGCAACCCATATATGTAAAAGTGTAGGATAACGGGTACTGCCTTATGAATGGAGTTTCGAAACAGTCTGGTTCGCAAATAGCTGTCTCAGAGTATAAAAAATTTATACCAAATGTAAAAAATAACATTACATATACAAACAATATTTTTGTTTTCATTTTTTCCTTTAAAATTTGTTAAACATAATAAATTAAAAAATGAATTAAAGAAAAATTTTATTACGGATTCCGTATATATAAACGCTCGAATATTTCAAAGAACAACTTTGTTTTCGCTCGATTTTCTCCGACGCTGGAAAAAAATTGGGATGCGCGCCATCCTTTGCATTAGGCGGTGCCCGGCATCTGGAACAAAACCGCTTCGACGGACGAAACGGAACTATCGAATTGCAAAGAAGTCTTGTTCTCCCCCCCCCCAGTAAGTC
>CAZPSM010000091.1:2308-9799 GCA_964589125.1 uncultured Hyphomicrobiales bacterium
GGGAATAAACACAAAAAATTGGCACTCTATTTGAAGTAGGATATTAGGAACAATAGTATTTTGTAAAAAACGAAACATTAATTTTTACAAAGTATCAAATAGCAAAATAATAAAAATTTTTAAAATGCAATAGGGAAAGTTAAAAAAATCACACTGCTTCAAAAAAATTATTGGGAACTAACAACCATAGAGTATCGCGATAAGAAAAACTATTCTATTTTCTGATTATCGAAAAATACTTCGTACCAGAGGGCAAGTTCTAGAAGTGTGAAAATATGAAATCCACGATTTATAGCACCTTCACGATGCCTAACAAGGATTTTGTTGATATAATCCATATTGAATAAGGCTTTAAATAAATTTGAATTATTGAGTTTCGATTTTGCATACTCGAACCAAGGATTTCTTAGCCATTCGTTTACTGGCGCCCAAAAGCCTTGCTTCCGTCGATACACGATTTCCTTCGGCAAAACTTTTTCAACCGCTTTCTTCAAAATATATTTTGTTGTATTATGATTGGGAACCTTGATTTTCGTGGGCAAAGCCATTGTAAACTCTACGATGCGGTGGTCGAGAAAAGGCACCCGTGCTTCTATGCTATTCGCCATTCCAATTTTATCGACACGCATCAACAATAATTCCGAAAGACGTTGCGAAATTTCGGTAAATAGAACCCATTGAAGAAAATCAAAATGATTAGAAAGAGATTTCGCTTCGTTGCGAAGAGTTCGAACATACTCCCAAGGTTGTGAAATATTCAAAACGCTGTTTCCAAATAACATTGTATCCATTTCCGACGGAGGAAAAATCGAAATTCCACCCCAATAATATTCTTCACCGTAAGCGGCTCTTCTGATAAAATCTAACGGCAGATACTGACCAATTGGCTTAAAAATTTGCTTACTAATCTGATAAACACTTTTTTTTAGAAAATGAGGTAAATAATTAAAAGGTTTCCAAATTTTGTGATAAAATTTGTAGTCGCGAAGCAACCAAGGATACCCAACGAATTGCTCGTCGCTCCCTTCCCCAACTTGAACAACAATAGTACCCGATTCGCGAGTGAGTTTGCTCAAAAAAAATAAAGGAATACAAACGGGGTCGGCATTTGGCTCGTCTTCGAACCATACAATTTTCTCGAGAATGGAAAAAGCATCATCGTGGTCGATTAGAATTTCGTGGTGGTTCGTTTTAAACAAATCAACAATCTTGTTAGCATATTCCAATTCATTGTATTTTGCTAACTCTTTAAAACCTACGGTGAAAGTATCGACTGGCCTATCCATAAGTTCGCTCATCAAAGCGACATTCAGCCCGGAATCAATGCCACCACTCAGGAAAACACCGAATGGAACATCGCTCATCATCCTATCTTTAATTGCTAATCGGAGAAGTCGAAGTATTTCTCGGCTTGCCTCTTCGTCTGTGATGTTGTCAAACTTTCCAACTTGTGCAAAAGGATTCCAATATCTTCGAACAACGAATTTTCCATCAGAAGTAAGTTTAAAACAATGTGCTGGGGGAATTTTGAAAACATTTTCGAATAATGTTCTTCTATTACTGCTCGTTCCAAAATTCAAGTAATTCGGTATTTCGGCCAGATTAACGCGTTTTGCTACAAGGGGATGCACAACAATAGATTTAATTTCGGAAGCAAAGATGAACAAATTATTCGTAAGTGTATAATACAAGGGTTTTTTGCCTAATCGGTCTCTTGCTCCAAAAAGAATGTGACTTTCCTCGTTCCATATCGCAAATGCAAACATCCCCGAAAGTCGCTCTACAATTCGTTCGCCCCATTCGTTATAACCGTATAGGATAACCTCGGTATCTGTTCGCGATTTAAATTTATATCCCTTTTCTTCGAGTTCTTTTCGAAGGTCGAGATAGTTATAAATTTCTCCGTTAAAAACAATGCACAAGTTTCCATCGGATGTCATCATCGGCTGATTTCCTGCCGACGAAAGGTCAATAATAGAAAGGCGACGGAACCCGAAGCCACAAGCATTACTTTTGGAAATCCATTGCCCGTCGCTATCCGGGCCACGATGTATAACCAAATCACTCATTCGCCGAAGAATCTGCGGCGAGATAATTTCGGAAGATTGGCTTTCTGCGAAGGAAACGATACCAACAATTCCACACATTATTTACTTCTCGCCAACACTGCATAATTGATGAGTTCCAGCATTTCGCGGACTGCCCGTTCTATGCCAACAAGCGAAGCGCGGGACACAATAGAATGTCCAATACTTAATTCAGAAATTGCATCAATTTGACAGAGCCTTGAAACATTTTGATAATTCAAGCCATGCCCCGCAGCAACTTTCAGCCCCAGGCTTTTAGCAAAATTCGCTGCTTCCTTTAATCGATAAAATTCTTTTTGCAATGCCTCATTTTGTTTTAAATTGGAATATACCCCGGTATGTAATTCAACCATATCGGCACCTGCCTCCAAAGAGGCTTCTATCTGCACACTTTCTGGCTCCACGAAAAAACTTACCTCGATACCGGTAGAATGCATTCTTTCGACTAATTCTGCAAATCTTCTAACATCGGATGCAACATCCAATCCACCTTCGGTTGTAAGTTCCATTCGTTTTTCCGGGACTATAGTTACCAAATCTGGTTTAACATTGAGAGCAATTTGGATAATTTCCTCTACTGCTGCCATTTCCAAGTCTAATTTAGTCGATACGACTTTGCGAAGGAGTTCCACATCACGGTCGTTGATATGCCGTCGGTCTTCACGAAGATGACAAACAATTCCGCTCGCTCCAGCAAGTTCGCAAAGCATCGCGGCAGCGACAGGGTCGGGTTCGTTACCGCCTCGTGCTTGTCGGAGCGTTGCTATATGGTCAATATTCACATTTAAAGTAACCATCGTTAAGTTATCAATTTAAAAAAGCAAAATTAGTAAAAACAGACGGGATGGAATAAGTAATTGTAATTATTAATACAAAGTTTATCAAAAATTTATTCAATCACCCCAAGCTTTCCGAAAACCTCATTGTTCTTATACCGCACTTTGAAGAAATAAATACCACTGGAAAGCTCTACGGGGAACTCTCCTATCCCAAAATGCACAACGCGGAATTTATCAACCACGGAAATCGAATATTCATACAAGGGAAGTACGACTTCATTCATATTCGCATCGAAAAGGCGAAGTTCAACTTTTTCATTGGTTGGGGCTTCGGTCGGAACTGGAAAATTCAGCTCTTCGGACTTCATCTTCCAAGGATTCGGAAATGGATTGCGTAGAGTAACCGTTAAATATCCTACATTCCAGAAAATTGAATCGGCAATCAATGAATAATCTGAGCTAAATTTATAAAACAGCTCCCTCGGATAAAGTTGTTTTGCATTATCGATATAAGCATTCGATATTGTTATACTATAGGTAACAGTAGAATCCCTTCGCTGCTGAATTGCAGATTGAAGGTCTAAATTAACCATAAGAATGACAAGGGTATCGTCGAGAACATTGGGCTGTTGCGAGGGCAAAAAGCAGCGGACAGGCTGAATTTCGAATGGGCGAAGTCTGTTTGAAGTCATAAATGCTGGCGGCTGGAATACGCTTTCAAATGCATATTTTATAGGCGGAAACTCATTGGCGTGAGGGAAAAATCGGCCCGCAATAGATTTATTACCAGAATAATATATCCAAGGCAAAAAGTTAGCAAAAGCGGAAGGCAATGAACTTCCTACAAAGTGCAAGGCCGACTCAAATGCTGGTATTGGTTCAATTCCATTACCAATTTTTTCCCACATTTTTAAACAAGGGGCATCGCCATACATTCTATAAATGTATTGCATAAATATTGCATAGCGATAGCCAACTGATGAAATAGGGTCTCCAAAAATATATTTAGAAAAATTACTAAATAAACTTTTTACAAATTGGAGATAATCCCGAGTTTCAGGATAAACTCTATATTCCATAAATGTCGATGTCATTTCGTTAAAAGAAGGGTATGATGGGTCGCCATAACCAAATTGAATCATATGATGGAATTCGTGGGCGATTGTAATTTTCAATCCCATCAGCCCAGTTTCGCGGAACGTAGGGCGTTTCGATCCATCATCGAAAAAAGTCGAATCCTGGTCACTAAAGTCGTTATCAATTACTGCAAAGGATGTGAACTTAGGAAATGGTGAAATCGGGGGACCCGCTACTTGCTTTGCAATATCAGTATAACCGTAATATACATTCGTATAATATCCATTGCCAATTTCGAGCAAGTAGAAATCATACTGAAGTGTTTCCCCACCACTATCCAATGGCGGCGGAATAAAACCAATAGAATCGACAAAAACTTTATATGCATAGTCCGCAAAGTATAGAGCAGAATCTACGAAATCGGGAATGCCGTTGCGGTTGTGGTCTGCTAAAGGAACTTTGTTCTTTCCAGTAGTATCGTAATGAAATGCAAATAACCCAGAAGGCGAAATTGCAGTGAACTGTGTTATTGGCCTTCCAGTGGAATCGAACTTTGCTGTATCGGCTTTAATCAAAATTTTTGTAGCAAGACGTTTTGAATCAAACGCTCCACATTTTACTGGTTCCAAGTCGTCGAAATTGTATGCAAAAAGTTCTAAACGTAAAACAATAAACAAGGCGAGGATTGTAAGGTAATTTTTCAACATTGCAAAGAAAATACTACCGAAACATTGCTTTAATCATACCCCAAGTTCGGTAAATGCCATTTACCGAGTGGTTAACATTGACAGAATTTGTGAAAGAAAAAGAATTATCGTTGAAAACAATTTTTATTCTATAGGAGTAATTATTTTTCGTAATCTCACCATTGTTTGTTCCATCTTTCAGAAATGCTTCGTGATCCACATATTTATAGAACGAAGGGAATCCTTTTGCCTCGATACTTCCAATTTTTTTGAAAGCCCCATTGTTTACAGAACGTTCAATCTCGAACAAAGAAATGTTCTTTTCGTTACTTGTCTTAAATTCGACTATTATATCCTTTCCATTCGATGTAGCAGAAACTGATTCAATATAGGTTTCGCTTCCAAACAAAACCACCCACCCAAAAAATAAAACAATAACAGAAAACAATTTTTTCATTTTCCATCAAAAATATTCATACAAATATAACACATTGAATAGAAAAAAACAAAAATAAATTATTATATGTTTTATAGACGAAATGTATAACTTTACATTAAAAACTAAAAGAGATGCAGAGAATACAAGGTTCTTCGGCCACCCTGTCATATTTTTTTGAATGGGACGGGTCTCCCTCGGAATAATATACGACCCAGACTTGCCATTCTGTTTCCTGCTCTCCGAAAGGAAACAAGACAAGGAATCCAAAGAGGAACGTGGTACAAAAGATTCTTCGGTCGCGATGATATTTGTTATAGCTTAACCAGAGTTATGGTAAAATAGCCGACTTTGCAACTTGTATTTGCCATCTTGCATTATATGCAAAGATATTGATATTCTTTACCCTTGGCTCGGGTCGAGACAGGAAAGAAACGCCTTAGCCTACTACGACAATACTACTTACGAATCGTTACAATTCGATTGTTTCCCCATATTCCATTACTCGGCATTTTTTCCCCATTGCTTCAACCTTTTTTTTGAACTCAAAGGGGTCGGCTACGATTACCGGAAAGGTATTGTAGTGCATCGGTATTGCAAGTCCAGGATTAACAAATTCAACAGCCTTGATAGCATCATCAATCCCCATTGTAAAATTATCACCAATGTGAACAAGCATTACATCAATTTTGTCCAATTCCCCAATGAGTTTCATATCGAGAAATAGTCCGGTATCACCTGTGTGGTAAACAACTTTACCTCCCATTTTAATAACAACCCCGGCGGGTTCACCCATATAGCGACCATCTGGAGAAGAAGAACCGTGGTGTGCAATTGTAAATTTCAACCTACCGAATGGGAAACTGTATCCTCCACCAATATGCATATTGTGGGCTTTGCATCCATTTTCGGCTGCGTAGTTCGCTAATTCATTGACAGCAATAATCAAAGAATTACTCGATTTGGCAATAGCAAAAGCATCACCAAGATGGTCGCCGTGAGCATGAGTGAGAACTACAAAGTCTGCTCTTACATCATCGATTTTGACTGGACAAGTTGGGTTACCACTGATAAATGGGTCAATAACTAATTTGTTGGTTCCATCATCAAGCAGAAAGGTTGAATGACTGAGATAAGTTAGTTTTAACATAGAAATTTCCTTAAAATTAGTTTTACACAAAAGAAAAATTAAAATTTTTATTCAAGATTTCAAAGTGTTAATTTGAGTTTTTACTTTCGTAAAACTTATGAAAAAAGAAATTATTGCTTTCACCGATGGAACATCGCTTGGTAACCCGGGTCCGGGTGCTTTCGCGTCAATCATCCTTTTAGGCGACGAGCCGATTATCCTTTCCCGTGGTTTTCGCTACACAACAAACAACAGAATGGAACTTATGGCAGTAATTGAATCGTTGCGATTTTTTGAGAATAACAAGATAAATAACGCAACAATTTTCACCGACTCGCAACTGATAACCAAAGCAATAAACGATAAGTGGCTCGACACTTGGATAAGAAAAGGTTGGAAAACCGCTGCAAAGAAGCCTGTGTTGAATGTCGACCTATGGAAAGAGCTTGTACAATTGCTCAAAGGAAAAAATATCCGTTTCGAATGGATTCAAGGACATAGCGGAAATAAATACAATGAACTTTGCGACCAGATTGCCAAGCAAAACGCCAGAGACAATCCACACGAAACGGATTTCGGATATGAAAATACCATCGCAAACTTATTTAATTAATTAAATACTAATAGCGGTTACTATGAAAAAACAAGCAAAAATTAGCGTTATCGGAGTTGGCCATCTTGGCACAATTCATTCACAATTATTGAAAAAAAATGATTTTGCAGAACTTGTTGGAATTTACGATATCGATAATAGCAAAGCAAAAATATTAGCTCGTGAACTTGATTGCAAGCCTTTCGCAAGCGTGCAAGATGCCATCGAAGCCGCCGATGCAGTGATTATATCGACAACTACTTCAACACACTACGAAATCGCAATTGAATGTATCGAAAGAGGCAAACACTGCTTTATCGAAAAACCAATCACAGCAACTTATAAGCAAGCACTCGATATAATTGAAAAAGCTTCGAGAAAAAACATTTTAATACAGGTTGGCCACGTTGAACGTTTTAATCCAGCTTTGCAAACTATTATTCAATATAAACCAACCCCACTTTTCATTGAATCCCATCGATTAAGTCAGTTTAAACCGAGAGCAATAGATGTTTCGGTAGTTTTCGATTTAATGATACACGACATTGATATTATACTTTGGCTTATTAAATCGAAGGTAAAGCATATAAGTGCAAACGGAGTCCCGGTGCTAACAGAAACGAATGATATAGCAAACGCGCGCCTTGAATTCGAAAACGGTGCTGTTGCTAATTTAACAGCCTCGCGTATAACCGCAAAGCCTAT
>CAZPSM010000092.1:0-1191 GCA_964589125.1 uncultured Hyphomicrobiales bacterium
GAAGTAGCAAGCAGATATTCTTTCAGTTGCATTTGGGCATTCTCATAAGCAAGTTGAACGAGTTTTCTTTTATCGCCGATTTTGGGAATTTGTATCGAAACTTTCTTACCTTTCTTCTTATTCAAATATATTTCAATAAATTCTCTGTCATCTGGCTCGAATGGTAGGAAAACCTCGTCGGGAACAAATTCCGACTCAAGGTACCATTTTTCAAGAGTTAGTTGGAGAATTTTACTATCGGAGATATCGGAATCATTTCGTAAGAAAAAGTATCGTTTACCAATTAACTTCCCTTCCCGAATCGTAAAAACTAACGAGCAAAGAAATTCGCCTTCTTTTGCAATTGCAAAAACGTCTCGGTCTATTGGTTCCATTGTTACAATTTTCTGACTTGCTGAGTAATCTTTCAATAAAAGGTATTGGTTTCTAAGGTAAGTCGCTTGTTCGAATTTAAGTTCTTCGGCGAGTTCCTGCATTCTTTTTAAGAGATATTTTTCGACTTCACTCGTTTTCCCATTAATAACTTGAGTAGCATTACGAACATTCGCAATGTATTCTTCGCGAAGGATTTTTGCTTCGCAAGGACCGTCGCATTTTTTGATTTGATAATCCAAGCACAATCTAAACTTGCCTTGTTTAATGCTCTCCTCGTTCAATTTAAGTTTACAAGTTCGTATTCTAAAAATACTTTGAATCAACCTTAAAATGCGCTTCATATTTTTCACATCCGTATATGGACCAAAGTACTGCGAACCATCCCTGACAATTTTTCTTGTTGGAAAGATTCTCGGGAATTCTTCGTTGGTAATTCTTATGTAAGGATAGGATTTATCGTCGCGCAGTAGAATGTTGTAGCGCGGTTTGTTTTCTTTAATTAGCGTATCTTCCAAAATCAAGGCTTCTGCTTCAGTACTTGTAATAATAAATTCCAAATCGTGAATATTAGCAACAAGCGCCTTGGTTTTGGCATCAAAATATTTCCCACTCTGGAAGTAAGAGCGAACACGATTCCTTAAATTAACCGCTTTACCAATGTAAATGATTTTGCCTTTATCGTTTTTGTAAATATAAACCCCGGGGTTTGTAGGCAAGTTCCTAATTTTTTCAACAAGTCCAAAATTTACTTTCGCTAGCGAGTCTAACTCATTGCCAGGATCCAACATAGCGTAAACTTTTGTTAATAGAAAAAAT
>CAZPSM010000092.1:1212-6881 GCA_964589125.1 uncultured Hyphomicrobiales bacterium
TACAAAATTAAAATATTTATGCACAACAAGTTGAAAGTCGTCACCGTAGATTTTTGGAACACTATTTTCGACTCTTCAAATGGATTAGAGCGAAATGAATATCGGCTAAAAACATTGAAGAGTGCATTAGAAAGTCTTGGGCTCGACATCACAGAAGAAGCATACCAAAAATCAATGCAAGACGCATGGGAATATTTCAACGGTATCTGGAAAAATGAACAAAGGACTCTTTCAACCTATGAATCTGTTATGTTTTTTTGGGATTACTTCAAGGCACCGAAAAACCAAAACCTGATTTCGGAAGTAGTAAGAGTTTTTGAAAATTCTATTCTTGTTTTTCCTCCAAATCTTCTCGACGGGGCAAAGGAAGTTATCGAAATGCTTGCACAAAAATATACATTGGGAATTATCTCCGATACCGGGTTTTCTCCCGGTTCCGTACTTCGGCAACTTATGGAACAATTCTCGATACTAAAATATTTCAAAGCATTTAGTTTTTCTAACGAAACAGGTGTCGCAAAACCTCATCCCGAAGCCTACCTAAAAATACTAAACGAAATGGATTGTTTACCACAAAATGCAATTCATATTGGTGATATTGAGGAAACGGACATCGATGGTGCAAAAAACTTACAAATGAAGGCTATTCGATTTATTGGTAACCATCTTGATTTCCTAAACGAGGACAGTGAGTTCCATACAAAAGCAGATTTTATTGCAACCTCTTGGCACGAAATCCCAAAAATTATCGACACTATTGATAACAATGAATAAACCTACAAGAATCGGTATATTTGGTGGCTCTTTCAATCCCATTCATATTGGACATCTAATTACTGCTGAATATTTCGTAGAAGATTGCAACTTGGATACCTGCTTCTTTGTACCTAATCATATCTCCCCTTTCAAGATTAACGATTCTGAACTTATATCAAGTTTACATCGATTAGAAATGCTTAATTTGTCTATACAAAACAATCCTAAATTCTTGGTGAATGATTTTGAAATCAAAAAAGGCGGGATTTCTTTTACTTTCGAAACAATCCTTTATTTCAAAGGAATATATCCAAACGATTCATTATTCTTGCTAATGGGAACTGACCAAATAGCAAACTTCAACCAATGGAAAAACTGGGAAATAATAGTGAACAATTCTATAATTGTTGCTGCGCATCGGAATGTATCTAGTGGCACAGAAAAAATAGACCGTGGTGTCTTTGCTGAATATTCTCAAAAAATCGTTTACTTGAAAAATCCCATAATAGAAATCAGTTCAACAGAAATTAGAAATCGCATTAAGTCTGGAAAAAGCATTAAATACTTAGTACCAGAAAGTGTTCGAGCGTATATAGAATCGAATAGGCTCTATATATAAATCAATTATTCAATATCCTTTCGAGTGTGAGGATACTGTTTTCGACATATTCCCTGCTGTTGGATACTGGAAAAAAGAACGGACCAATAATACTTAGTTTAATTCTCGAAAAAGGTAAGGGTAAAGTAAACTTGTCCCAACTTTTCCGGAATCTAATGTGCCGGCCTAATTTAACTTTCACCAAGAATAATGGTGAGTTAGCTCGCATAGCCGAAACAACAGCGCCAGCCTTCATCTTCCGATTCGGACCCCGTGGCCCATCGGGAGTAATTAATACATTTCGTTGTGCAAGATTCGATATTATTTCTTTTAGCACCTCCCTACTATTTTTCGACGATGAGCCTCGAATCAAAGTATAGCCCCATTGTCGAAGAAGTTGAGCAAGGAGCTCACCATCCTTACTTAAACTGACTACTGCCGCAGAGTTCGTTCCAGAAAAATATTTCCAAATTGGAAGCATATCGCTATGCCAAAATGCAATAACCGAACAATTCCGTGGTTCACCTTCGACAGTAATTCTCCACGTCTTTGAAATTAAATTTATTACTGCTACTACAATACTGTTCAATAAATTTCTTTGACTCATAAATTAAAATATTTAACGATAATCTCGGCGGCACGTTTAGATGCTCCGGGACCCCCCAGCAGGCTTTTCACTTCATAAAAGTATCTCTGCATTTCACAATAAACATCGTCGCTACCGAGTATAAATTTAATAGCATTGAAAATCTTTTCGGCGGTTGCTTCAGTTTGAATAAATTCGGGTACTATTTTCCGCCCCAACAGTATATTCACAATCGATATTTCGCCCAACTTAACAAGGAATTTTCCAATTGTATATGATATCTTCGAGGTTTTATAAAACATCACAAATGGAAGGCCGAGGAGAGCCGCTTCAAGGTTCGACGTTCCAGTTTTTATAATGCCAACTTTACTTTTCTTCATTAATTCTCTACTATCCGATACAATTTCAATTTCACCCCCATATCGTAAATGCTTCAACATATCAGTATTCGCAATGTTTTGCGTTAAGGGGAGTGCTATTTTATAGCCTTTTATTTCTTTCTTAATTTTTAGAACCAAGTCGTCGATAATTTTTTTGTGGTTAACAATTTCTTGTTTACGTGAACCAGGAAGAATTGCAATGGTGTTTTCTCTTTCTGTTGGCAATAGAAAATCTCCTTGAAATATCTCATTATCCATTATCGGATGTCCAACGAAATGCGCCTCGATTCCATTTTGCTTATAGAACTCTTTTTCGAAAGGAAAAACAACAAATAGTAAATCGACAAATCCTTGAATTTTCAAAATCCTACTCTTGCCCCAAGCCCAAACCTGTGGAGCAATATAATAACATACTGGAATAGAAAACTCTTTTGCGATGCTTGCAAGTTTAAGGTTAAAACCGGGAAAATCAACCAAAATTAACAAATCGATTCGTTGAGTGCTAAAAATGGCTCGACATTTTTTAAAAATCCCTTGAATAAACTTTATTTTTTTGGCTACTTCCCAAAAACCAACAATCGATATATCTTCTAAAGGAACTATAGTTGACAATCCTTCGGCAGCCATTTCCTGCCCACCTATCCCTATAAAACTAATATTGTTATTTAGTAATTTTAATGCTTTCATTAGATTTGCAGCATTGAAATCGCCAGAAGCTTCACCTGCAACTATAAAAATATTCTTCGGCATAACAAAAAAGATTTAAGGTGTATTGAATCTTACTCTTACATGTTCTCGTCTATCTTGCTCGATAAGACGGAGAAAATAATCTTGTGCACAAAATTTATCCTCGCCTTCGAGTGGCTCAATCTTTTGATATTCACCCGTTGGGAGTAATCTCCATGATTTTTGATTATCCTTCCAATATATATCGAGTATCTCTTTCAATTGTTCCTTTAGCTTTGCATCTTCGACGGGAAACATAATCTCGATTCTCCTATGTAGATTTCTTGTCATCCAGTCGGCACTCGACAAATAAACTTCCGGATTACCATTGTTCTTAAAATAAAATATTCTACTGTGTTCAAGGAACCTACCAAGGATACTTCGCACTTCAATGTTTTCGCTAAGGCCTTCGACGCCGGGAACCAAACAGCAGATACCACGGACAAGGAGCTTGATTTGAACACCCTGCATAGAGGCTTTGTATAATTCTTGAGTTACACCTTCGTGTGCAATGGAGTTCATTTTAGCAAAGATTAATCCCGGGTTATCTGGCGTCGAATATTCCGCTTCCCGCCGTATTAGTTCAATCAATCTTCTTTTCAAATCTTGAGGAGCAACTATTATCTTTTTCCATTTGTTGTATTTTGAATAACCAGTAAGCAAATTGAACAGATTAATCGAATCCCAACCGAAATCTTTGTTCGAAGTAAAGAACCCAATGTCTGTGTAAATTCTTGCCGTAGTAGCATTGTAATTTCCTGTTCCGAGATGCGTATATTCATACAACTTATCGCCTTCGCGTCGAATAACTGTGGCTATTTTGCAGTGGGTTTTATATCCCAAAACCCCATAAATCACGTTAACTCCATGTTTTTCCAACTCTTTTGCCCAGCCAATATTGCTTTCTTCATCAAATCGAGCTTTAAGTTCGACGAAAGCAACAACATCTTTTCCATTCTCGGCAGCTTTAAGTAATGCGTTAACAACCGGTGAATTCGAACCTACACGATAGAGAGTTATTTTAATAGCAATGACATAGGGGTCTTCCGACGCCGTCCTTATAAATCTAAGGACACTATTCGTAAACGAGTCGAAAGGATGGTGAACCAAAAGGTCTCGGTGTTTCAAACATTCAAAAATATTTTTATGTGGGTCTCTTAGTTCTGGCAAAATTCTTGTTTGAAAGGGCTTATCCTTTAAGTTCCTTTTGTCTATTGCAAGAAGAGACATAAAATCGGGTAGTTTCAATGGTCTATCTAATCTGTAAACATCATCCTCTGTGATTTCTAAATTTTCTTTTAACTCTTCTAATAGCCAATCTGGCATTTTAGTGCTAACTTCCAAGCGAACAACTGCTGTTCCCCAGTGTCGCAGTTTAATTTGCTCGGAGATAGCGGAAAGCAAATCTTCGGCTTCATCCTCTGCAATTTCAATATCGGCATCTCTGGTAACTCGGAATGTATTAGCAGAAATAACGTCGTAGCCTGGGAAAAGTAAATCCCGATTAGCTTTTATTACTTGTTCAACTAAAACAAAATGGTATTCATCTTTATTAGGTTTATTTAATTTGATGAAACGACTAATTTTATCTGAAATCTGAACAAAGTTTAGAAATCGAGGCCCCGTCGGCCGCTCTTTTTCTTGTAAAACGAATACAATGTTTAGTGCTCTATTGATAATGTTTGGAAAAGGATGCGCTTGGTCTATAATTCTTGGAGTCAGTGCCCCAAAAATATTAGAGCAAAAATACTCTTCAAGATATCGTTTATCTCGCTCTGGTAAATCTTTGTAATTATGAATGAAAATGCCTTGCCTTTCCAGTTTTGGCATAATTTCATTTAATAAAATTTCCTCTTGCAGTTTGTATAACGGTATGATTTTTTTCCGAATCTCGGCTAATTGCTCTTGCGGAGTTAGTCCATCCATTGACAATTCAACGACACCTGTTTCGAGTTGCCTTTTCAATCCAGCAACTCGAATCATAAAGAACTCATCCATATTGGAACTGAAAATTGAGAGAAATTTAAGTCGTTCGAGTAATGGGTGTTTCTCATCGCGGGCTTCGAGCAACACACGATAAACTCTAAAAAACTGAGCTCACGATTAAAATAATTCCTTGGCATACCATTATTTCGAGAATCAATTTTTAAATTACTTTTTTTTATTGCTTCCATTTTTTTAAGAAAAATTCTTAATTTATTCCTACTTATGTTTAACAAATTTAAAAACTAATATGTTTGCAAAAATAATACCAAATTTTATCTGGGCGATAACCTTACTCTTTTCTGTAACCACGAGTTTTTCCCAACCCGAACGAGACACACTTTCACCTTTCTGGAACGCCATCCCTGTTCCTAATCCTTCTGCAATTCGAACTATAACCATAGACTCTAATAACACTATTTTTATTGGAATTTGGGGCGAAGGAATTTATCGTTCTTTCAACAACGGGCAAAATTGGACCGCAATTAATAACGGATTATCAAACAAAAACATCACTGCAATAGAATTTGACTCATTAGGCAGAGTTTACGCTTCTACTTACGGAGGTGGTGTGTTCTACTCCACAAACAACGGCCAGATTTGGACTACAATCAACAACGGTCTCCCAAGTCTTAAAATC
>CAZPSM010000092.1:6891-9370 GCA_964589125.1 uncultured Hyphomicrobiales bacterium
GCCCTCAAAGTCAAATACCCTTCAACTGTATATATTGCTGTAGAAGGTTATGGCATTTACCGGACAACCAACCAAGGAACAAACTGGACTGCCGCATCGACTGGCATCTGGTTTTTGGATGTAAATTGCTTGACAATTGGAGACAACGGAAGCGTTCTTGCTGGAACAAATGGCGATGGTGTCTATTATTCAGATAATGATGGAGCAAGTTGGCGACGTTCGGGAATTGGAAATAACTTCAAAGTTATCACCTCTTTTGCTAAATCTTCGATTGGAGAAATTATATGTGGCACCTACCAAGGAGGTGTCTTTTCATCTTTTGACCATGGCATAAGTTGGGCGGTTTTTAAACGAAATGACACCCTTAAAAATGTTACCGCGGTTACTTGGGCAAATTCTGCTGAACCTATTGCCGGAACAGATAGAATTGGAATTTTAAGGTATGATTCTCGTGTCTACGAAGATTGGCGATTAACCAATATCAGAGAAGTTGGTATTACGGCTATGGCAAGAAATTCACAAGGGACGCTATTTGCGGCTACCTCCGATGGTGCACTCTATAAAAGCACCGATGGAGGCGCAAATTGGACAAGCATTCGCTCTGCAAACAACTACATTAACACATTCCATTCTTTCAATAAAGTATTATTCATTGCATTGAATAATGGAACATCTTTTAAATCTACAAACTATGGTACGACTTGGACACAACTTAATTTATCGAACTTCAATATCAACAAATTTGCCAATGACTCCACTGGGCGACTCTTTGCTCTGGGACGCAGAACAGATACTAACTTAAGTAGTGTATCAGTTTCAACAGATTTAGGAAGTACTTGGACCACTGTGATGGCAAAGCCCGATACAATATTTACTTCGATTGGAATAAAAAACAATTTCATTTTCATAGGTATTAAGTTCCCACCAGCTGACCCTAGAAATCCGAATTCTCCTTCAAGCGATTTGTTGCGTTCTACTGATGCAGGAGCTACTTGGTCTGCATTAGGTGTTCGTTCCAAAAGTATTGAGGGAATACCTTTTATCGGTATCAACACAAGTGGAGTAATTTATGTGTCGCTTGCCGATAGTCTTATAAAATCGACAAATAATGGTAATACTTGGACAACGGTTTTGGGAAAAACAATGTATACTTACAAAACACTCGCTTTTACTCAAAACTCTACAATCCTTATTGCTGGCGATTATGCAATTCTAAAATCTACAAACGAGGGTACAAGTTGGACAACTAAATCGTTAGGAATTTTTTATCAATATATGCAAGCAATCGCAGTATCGCCATATAACCAGGTTATCGCTGGTTCGACCTATGGTGGTTTAATGACCTCTATCGATAACGGTTCAACTTGGGATTCAACTCACATTTATTACGGGTTTATTCGCGAACCTATTAGTGCAATTCAAACCGACAAAGAAGGTTATCTATGGATTGTTACTTCTACAAATATATATCGTGCAATAACTCCACAAGCAATTCCTATGGTTGACTTAATTTCTCCTTCACTGAATACCCAAGGAATCCCTATTAAAACCGGCTTCCAGTGGTCACAGATTGAAAAAGCAGACCTCTACGAGTTTGTCATCTCCGAAGACTACGACTTCACAACAATAAAAGAAAAAATAACATTAGGCACAACATCGAGAAATAATTACTACGACTTAAATTTCAATACTTTATATTTTTGGCGCGTTCGAGGCCGATTAAACAACGCATTAGGGAATTGGTCCCGAACGTTTTCTTTCACTACAATCGTGGCTCCTCCTAAACTGATTTCTCCACAAAATCAAAAAGGAGCCGTACCTTTGAAACCAACATTTGTTTGGTCAAAATCAGAAGGCTCAACTGGATACATTTTGCAACTTTCTAAATCTCCGAATTTCTCCAGTATTCTTTTCGAAAAAACCTTTACTAAAACCACAGATACATCTTTTGCATATACAACAAACCTTGAGTATTTTCAAAAATACTACTGGCGCGTTTGTGCAAAAGTAGGAAGTATACAGTCCGATTGGTCCGAAGTTTGGGAGTTCACAACAAAAATAGCTGCACCTCAACTAAGGAGACCTTTACACAAAACCTATGGAGTTCCGTTGATAGCTACCCTTGAATGGTTTCCAACTAACGGTGGAACACTCTACGAAATACAAATTGCTTTGGATTCAAATTTCGAAAACAAATTTTACGACGGTATTACACTTTCCAACGATAGATTCGAAACTAAATTATTAGAATATTTCACAAAATATTACTGGCGGATACGAGCCTCGAACGACGATGGCTCAAGCGATTGGTCAGAAACCTGGTGGTTCATAACTAAAATTCAACAACCTATACTTCGAATCCCAGAAGACAAATCTAAGAATATAGAATCGCCCGTACTATTATCTTGGGATAAATTGCCCGATGCTACTTCTACCGAGCTCCAAATTGCAACGAATTCCGACTTCAGTTCTATCATCG
>CAZPSM010000093.1:0-7484 GCA_964589125.1 uncultured Hyphomicrobiales bacterium
TATTTCGTTGTTTTACCTATTTCTCTGTTTAATTTTCAAAGACCAATTTGTTTTGCCATCATGTGATGACTTTTACTATTATAATTCTTTTTTTTTTCATTGTCAACTATTTTAAAAAACATCATGGAATTCTGATTGGGGAAAGTACCGCCGAAAACATCAAAATTACCATTGGTTCTGCATATACACTCAACGAAGAAATTGAATTCGAAGTTCGCGGAAGAAATTTAGTAAATGGGCTACCCAAAGCCATTGTTTCTACTTCCGAAGAAGTAAGGAACGCTCTTGCACCTACAATAAGCGAGATTGTTTCTGCGGTTCTACGACTTTTAGATAAAACGCCAGCAGAATTGGCTGCCGATATTTACGATACGGGAATTGTTCTCAATGGTGGGGGAGCATTGTTGAAAGGCATAGATAAACTTCTAAGCGAGCAAACTAGTCTTCCAGTCCATATTGCCGAAGACCCGCTAAAATCTGTTGTTAAGGGGGCCGGCAAAGTGCTCGAAGATATTAATACATACTCAGAAGTTTTGATTAAAGGTGTCCGTTATTAAGAATTAAAAAATAAATTATAATAATAACTCTATGCAGAAGCTAATAGACCTCATTATTAAATACAAAGAGTATTTTGCTTTTTTGGGTTTAGTTCTGATTTCTCTTTCATTGATTACCTTAGGAGATATAAATAAAGTTGGGGGGTATCGCACAATTGTGGTTGCAACATTAGGCTGGATGCAAAAAAATATTCTTTTGATTCCTAATATATCTGGATTAAAAACTGAAAATTCTACCCTCCGGGAAATGAACCTTCAACTTTCAAATAAAGTAATGCTTTCGAGACTTGCAGAAATTGAAAATGCTACTTTACGGAAAATGTTAGGGTTGCACGAACATAGTGGTCAATCGTACGAAGTGGCTAGTGTCGTAGGAACGGTATCGGTTGATATGCGGAATTACTTGATTATTAAAAAAGGTGAGAGTTCCGGTATTCAAAGATTGATGGCTGTTCGAACGGATGCAGGTTTGGTTGGTATAATAAGCAGTGTAAGTAAAAATTACTCGATGGTTGAATTGATAACCAACCCGAATGTGAGAATTCCAGCCTTGGTATTAAGAAGTGGGGTGCTTGGTGTAGTAAGTTGGGATGGTGAATCGGGGTTCCTTTTAAGGAGTGTTCCCAAATATGCTGATGTTAAGACTGGGGATACTATTGTTACTTCACGGCATGGTCTAAAATTTCCTCCCTTTATTCCTATTGGGGAAGTTGTTTCCAAGACCGAAGAAGAAGGCGAGCTTTTTTCGCGTATAGTTATAAAGCCATTTGTAAGTTTTTCTTATCTCGAAGAAGTTTTTGTTATAAAAAATGTTGTTGATAACGAGTTACAACGTTTAATCAAAGCCACAGAAGAAAGCCTCCGACTGTATAATATTCCTACTCCGAAAGAGCAAACAATTAATATTAGGAAGGCAAAAGAACACATTGAAAAAGAAAAAGCAAAGAAAAACAATAAAAAAGAACGATGAAGACACAAGTTTCGACCCGCCGTGGTTTAATTCTAAAAATTATTTACTATTCAATTGCTTTACTTACAATTTGCGTCGTCCAACTTTCTTTTTTCTTCCTTATATCTATTAGCGGAGTAACTCCAGATTTGCTGATTCTACTTACTATTTGGATTACTTTAGCCGAAGGACACTTTTTCGGGTTGTTTGCTGGGTTCTTTATTGGATTATTCTTCGACTTCGTTTCGATGAACCTTGTTGGTGTAAATGCGTTAACTAAAACCATTGTTGCTTTCGTTGCTGGGTTATTTTATAAAGAAGGAGAATTTAACAATATAATTAGAAGCAATAAATTTTTCGTAATTGTGATTTTGTCAACTTTACTTCACAATATGCTGTATTATTTAATTCTAATTGACTTAACATCGAGCGACTTTGGTCTTAATTATTTTAAGTTTACTTTTGGCTCTACTTTATATACCCTTTTAGTATCAGCACTATTTTATTTTTTAAGAATCAGAAGGTTTTGGTAGTTCAATCCCTTTTATGGAGTGAGCATTCTTTATTACAAAGCAAGTTCATTTCAACACTTTTGTTTGAATATATTTTATTGTTCTTTCTACAATCGAAAAAAGTAATGTGGTGTAGATGAATATTTCTTTGAAAAGTTCTTCGGAATGGTCGAGCGCATAGTTGTGGGCAACATCGTTGCGAAGTTCACGGATGTATTTAAACTCCTCGGCATCGGGTATTAGCCTTCTTTTTTCTGCATTATGGATTCTATCGATAACAGAAATATCCGGTTGTTCGAGTTCCCAGATATCTAAAAAACGGAATGCTTTTTGTAGAATCATATCGGAAGTCCGAGCAAAGCGAGAGCAAAGTGATTCGATTGTTTCAAGTTCCTCGTCGGTGAACACACCCTTGTCTAAATTAATTTTTGCTACTTTGTTATATGAAAATCGTAAGCGCGCAGTCGACCGACGAAGCATTTCGATTAGGTCTTTCGCATAATTCCTATATTTATTGTAGTTTATTTTCTTTCCCATAATTTAATGGATTCTCCCTCGATAATTCGAATAAAAGGAGTCTTTCGCTCGAAAGTTGAATGGACAATATCAATTTGTTGATAACCTATGCTATTCTTGATGTGAATTTTGATTCGACGAATAATGCTTCGGGGAATCTCTTTCTCTGAAAGTATTAAAATATCGATGTCGCCTCCGGCAGTTCCTTCCCTTGCGCGCGAACCGTAAAGTCGAATTTCGCATCTTCCTTCTGTAAGTGCTTCGACGCTTTCTATGATTGCATTTTTTTCCTGTTCAGTCAACCTCATATCATCCTTATAATCAAACTTAAATTGCAAACTTACAGAATCATTTCGTTTTTTGTTCATATTGTTTTATTTCGAATAAGAAATTTGAATGGAACATTAGCATTAGAAGTGTATAGTAAATTATACAGTGGTGTAAAGAAATTGACACACTACGTCGCTTTTCTTAGTTTCGCAATAAAAAACCCGTCGGTTTTATGAAGCGAAGGAAGTAATGTAACGAAAAAATCTTTGTGTCCCAATGTTTCCAATTCGATTCCGAATTTATTAAAAGCAGATAATAATGGTTCTGGTTCAAAGTCCCTTTTTTGTTCCAGAAAGGCGTTTATCACTTCTTCGTTCTCTTCTGGCATCAAGGAACAAGTTGAATATATCAAACTGCCTCCTTTGCGAAGAAATTGTGAATAATAAAGTAAAAGTTCAATCTGTTTCTGTGTGTATCTTCTAAGTTTCTCGGGGGTTAACCCCCATTTTTGCATAGGCATACGTCTTGCAGTCCCTATGCCCGAGCAGGGAGCATCGACAAGCACTATATCGAACTGCTTAAGCAATGCTTGGTTTTTACTATTTAATCGTTGATGGCTAATCTTAATCGAGTGAAAATGCGAACGTTTAGCCCTGTGTTGTAATTCCTTTAGCTTAAAGAAGTTAATATCGTTGGCAACTATTTCTCCTTTATCTTCTTGCAGCAATGCAAGGAGTAGGGACTTTCCACCGGCGCCAGCACAAGCATCGAGGATTCTGTCGTTTGGCTGAGGATTAACAGCAAAGCAAACTAACTGGCTCCCTTCGTCTTGGATTTCCAGAAAGCCTTTACGATACAATTCATGTTGTTGAATGTTAATCCTTTCGTTCAAAATTATGCCTAACGGCGAATAGGGTGATGGTTCACAGCTTATCCCACTGCTTCTTAATTTATTTATAATTTCTTCTCGTGTTAATTGTAGATTGTTTATACGTATATTGACTTGTGCTGGGAACAATAAACTTTCTGCAAGTTCAAAAATGTTTATTTGCCTTTGATTATAGTAGCTAAACCAAGAATGAATTATGAACTCGGGGATAGAATAGCGGATGGATGCGGTTTGCAGAATGTCGAGTAAATCTTTATGATATACTTCATTGCTGTTCAATTTTAATTCCGTTATTTTTTGTTTCCAATATGTCAAAGTATTGTTAATATCATTAATTTCAGCCCGAATGTTGCTTACTACATCTGCTTTTTGAACAGATAAACTTTCGATAGAATTACTTACAAAATTGAATAGTTTTGTTTCGCCCGAGGTAATTTGATATAAGTTCGCAATATTTCGTAATAAGGTTTTTAACTGTTCTGGATAAAGATTAATATTTACAAATAATGATAGCAATATTGTTAGCATTTCGTTGTTCGATTGGGTGCAGTTGGGAAAGAATTTTTGAGCAAGATAGTTGGAAAAGGCAAAAAATCGAAGATAAATGAACAAAATCTCGGATATTATTTTACGCTCTTTGCTGCCGATATATTTTTTTTGCTTGAAGAAAGCAGAAACAACTTCGTCCGTGGATTTTGACGATTTGAAGACGATTTTTGCTAACCCGCTGCAGTGCTTCAATAGTGTTTCTAATTCCATCTTAAAAATTTTTTTCAAAAATTATTTGCAAATTAAACTTTTTGTTATAATTTTGCATTTACCATTTATGGGTTGTGGGGGGAATTTAACATAAAGTATAAGGTAGAAAAATATGAGAGGAGGTTAAATATTAAGAAAGGTGGATTTTTTACAAAAAAATTTGATAAAAGTTTGGTTTTTTCGAAATATTTGTTTTATATTTGCTTTTTGTTTTTTAATAAAGAGGATAAAAAGTTATTCAAAGTATGATTTGGCACGGAAATTGCAGTATGAATTTCTTTGTGATACAAGGCAATTATTGTATGTTTAATTTGTTATACAAGGTGTTATTATGAAGTTATCTCGAAAGGTTCTTATTCTGGCACTTGTCGGGGTGTTCGTTTGCTCGAACCTCCTTCTTTCGGCACCCGGGCTTAAAATCGACCGCTCGGTTGTTGGAACTGGGGGGATGCTCGAAGCGAAAAACTCCGCAGGGTTGACTATCTCGGGCTTGGTCGGGCAGTTTGCTATCGACCGCATCGCAAAAGGTAGTCAGGTCCTCTATCAAGGCTTTTGGGTTCCTACCGAATCCTATACTCCGGTTGAGCCCAATCCTATTACTCTCTCGAACGTTATTACTAATTATCCGAATCCTGCATCCATTTCGACTACTTTTAAGTACAGACTGAGTGAACCATCCTATGTTTCGCTCAAAGTTTACGATATGGTTGGTAACCTCATCAAAATTGTAGTTGATGAGTTCCAACCCGAAGGCGAACAATCCATTGCTTGGGATTTGAAGAATGATTATGGAATCGAGCTCCCGAATGGGAACTATTTCTACGAATTGACTATCAACACGGCACAACTCGCCGGAGGCGATTCCCGCTCGACTTCGTTGAAAAACATTCTTGTTATTGTTAAATAATGTATTAAATCGAAATTTATGTTCTTAAGTAAATGTAATATTATATGTCAAACTAAACTTGGAGTTCTTATTATGAAAAAACTCTTTCTCTATGTTGCACTCGTTTTCTTCGTTGCAACATCTCTCGTGTTTTCGCAAGTTCCAAAACTCTTGAACTATCAAGCCAGCTTGCGAAATCAAAATGACCAGCCTTTCAATGGCCAACAAGCTATCACGTTTGCAATCTACGAGCAAGAATTTGGCGGTACTCCTATATGGAGTGAAAATCAACTCGTCGACGTTCTCAACGGGTTTATGAACGTATATCTTGGGAAAGAAAATCCTTTAAATATTTCCTTCGACCGACCACTTTGGTTGCAAATTACTATCGGTGGAAGTTCATTCCCAAGAACACCTTTGACCTCGACTCCTTATGCTATGAAGTCTATTACATCGACAACTTCCGATACAGCCAACATCGCTATTACGGTTGTCGATGGGGCGATTACACAAGAAAAACTTGCTCCCGGTGTTCAGGCTATTCCTTGGGGACCCGCTGGTGGCGATTTATCGGGTAATTATCCTAACCCAACCTTGAATCCACAAGCGGTTGTCCGTAATATTCCTCCGGGGTCTATTACGCAAGACAAATTGGCTCCAAATGTGTCGTTCCCACCCAGTGGGCCTGCAAGTGGTGATTTAACGGGTACTTATCCCGACCCACTTATTGCTCCGGGCGCCGTGAAAACCGACCGAATCTTCAACGGTGCTGTTACTACTCCGAAAATTGCCGATGGTGCTGTTACCAATGCTAAACTGGCAGGCAATTCTGTAACCACCGAGAAAATCGAAGATGGAGAAGTCTATCTCGTCGATTTAAATCAAGATGTTTATGATTACTTTATTAATATTGGCGATGCCGCTGGTGGCGACCTCTATGGAACATATCCCAATCCATTCGTTGGTGGGTGGCGAGGAATCCCACTCGAAAACGTAGCTCCTTTCGCTGGGCAAGTATATGTTTACGATGATGTTCTAAACCAATGGAGCCCCGCTTACGCTAATGGCGATGTCGTTGGTCCATATAATAATCTTACAGTAACTGGGCTTCTAAATGTTCCATTAGCATTCCCACCTTCCTCTCCTGGCGAACTCTACTGGTTCAATGGTAGCCAATGGGTTCCTGGATTTATTCAAACCGTTGGTCCAATCGTTGGGACAGGTTACAACGATGGTGTAACTGTTAGCCCATTGAAGATTCGCGACGACGCCGCCTTCCTTCCCGATGGTGCTGGCTCCGTCCTTTGGTTCGATGGAACACAATGGATTGCAAACCAAGTTAGGGATGTAAATGTTGCAAGCAATGCTGCTATCCAAGGAACTAAAATTGTCCCGAACTTCGGTAGCCAAAATATTATTACCTCGGGTAACCTCTCTGCAAACAATGGGGCTTTTACCGGGAATATAAATGCTAATAATGGTACCTTTGTTGGCAATATTACAGCTGCTTCTGGGAATTTTACTAGTGTTACTGCTACAAACTTCTACGGACGATTCAACGGCGATTTATATGGAAATGTCTTCGGCGGAAATGTAAATGCTGTCAATGGCACATTTACCGGCGATATAACAGCCGATGACGCTGTGTTCAACACCGTAACCGCAAATAACTTCTATGGCGGAAACTTTTTCGGGGATAACGGTAATTTCGATGGTAATGTGACCGTCGTTGGCGATGTTACCGCTGCAAATGGCATTTTCACAAATGCTACATTCACCGGTGTATTGGAAGCACAAGGCAATATCACAAACTCTACTGGTGATGTTGTTGTCGATGATAATCTCAATGTAACTGGCAACCTAACAGTTGGTGGAACAATTAATTTACAAAACGTTAATGCTGTTAATGTTACCGCTACAAATGGTTATTTCGATAACTTAACAGTTTATGTAAGTGCAGATATCCAAGGTCCAATCCAAAATACGATTGGCAATGTTCAGGTTACTGATAATTTAAATGTAACTGGAAATATTGCAGCAACAGGCAACATAAGCGGTACGAATGGAACGTTTAGTGGGATATTAACTGCTCCAACTGGAAATATCACAACCGTGAATGCAACAACAGTGAATGCAAGTGCATTCC
>CAZPSM010000094.1:0-3709 GCA_964589125.1 uncultured Hyphomicrobiales bacterium
CATAAATATTGGCTTACTCCAAAAAGACTTTCTGTCCAACTTGAATTTTATCGGGTCGAAGATTCGGGTTGCTACGTAATAAATTTTGAACAGGAATTCCATACTTTTGAGCAATAGAACTTAGCGTATCGCCCCTTCGAACAATATGTACTTTAGGTTTTACGTTCTCTTTGGATAAGTTTTTGGAGTTGCCCGAAACAATGCTTTTTTTAATATAAACAATATCTCCAACGAGTATTTTATTTTTCTTCCTTTTAAATTTGGGATTCCAAGTTATTAAAGCATCGATATCAACATTATATTTATCGGCAATCGATGCAAGCGTTTCTCCTTTTCTAATTTTGTGCTTAATCTTAATTTCTTTGACTTTAGTTTGGATTTTTGTGGGTTCTGGAATTTCGTCTTGGGAACTATACTCATAAGAAGGCGTTATTTCTCCTTTTGGCTTCAATTTGAACTCGGCTGGAACAAGAATCTTGAGAGACTGGCCATATAATATCTTGTAGTTTTTCAAATGATTCCAACTCACAAGACTATCGACATTAACATTATACTCGGTTGCAATTTTAAAAAGCGTTTCATCGCTTTTTACAATATGTCGAACCACCATCTTTGAACCGGAAGCAAAGTCAGCATTCGATTTAGAAGCGTCGGTTTTGAAAACACTCTTCGGAACTTTAATAGACATTCCCTTTTGTAATGCTCGAAAGTCGATGCCGGGATTAAGATTTTTCAAAACATATTCGGAAGTATTATATCGCTGACAAATAGATTGAAGTGTTTCTCCACTATCTATAGTATGAACGTTATACGGTTCGTTGTTAAAGGATTTTTTTGGAGTCGAATCGGGTTGTATGCTTTGATTCGAGGTAGCAAGTTCATTACTATTAGTATTCGATTGGGACACAATAGGTATTTTAATAACCGTTCCCTTCTTCAAAGTTCTCGATGACGAAGTAATATTGTTTGCAATCAGAATATCGCCCACATTTATATTAAACTTTTCAGCTATTGAGTTTACTGTTTCTTTGCGCCCCACTTTATATTCCATAAATGGCCTTTTTTCTTCGGGAGAAAGATTGAGGTAATTTGCGATGAAAGTGTTTTTTGAACCCAAAGGAATTCTAATTTCATATTCGGAAATATCCGGAGGTGTAAAATTAGTAATCAATTCGGGATTAAGCCTCTTAATATTATCTAAAGATGTACCAGCACATTTTGCAATTGCAGTCAAACTTACAGGCTCTTTAAGAACGTATTTATCAAAGACTATTTCATCTTCGAATTTATATTCCGAAGCAAGAAAGCCATAAGCTTCGGGATTTGAAACAACTTTAACCGTCGCAATAAACAACGGCACATAGTTCCGAGTTTCGCGAGGCAAGTATTGCATAATACTCCAAAAATTAACGGTATCGGTAGCTTCTAAACGCGAAATAGCCCTTTGAATCGCATTAATTCCGCAATTATATGCAGCAATAGCAAGATGCCAATCTCCAAGTTCATTGAACAAATCTCTTAGGTGTCGCATCGCTGCCCTTGTGGCTTTAATTGGGTCTCGCCTCTCATCAATCCATGCTGATGTATTAGAATTTAAGCCATAAAGTTGACCAGTTGAAGAGATGAATTGCCACATTCCTACTGCTTTTGCACGTGAAACCGCAAAGGGATTAAACCCACTTTCAACCATCGCAAGATAATAAATTTCCGATGGCATTTCTTCCTCTTGAATTATTTGCTTCACTATTTTACCCCAAGAGGAACTTCTTTCTAAACTGCCCTTTACAAACTTGCGCCCGATAGGTTTTTGAGTCAAAAACTCAATGCTCTTTTGAACGTACTCATTGTCGTCCATCGGGATGGTATAAGAAGTCTCGTTCTGCAATTTTCCAACTTTTACTTTCGCTGTATCCTTGGTGGTTAAGGGTCCGATACTGAGTTTCTTACCCTTTATTGTTTGTTCTAGTTCCTTGTTCAAACTTTCTCGCATCAAAAAGAAAGACGAACTTTCATCCAAAGCATCAATATTCCGAACATACTTCTCATAATCTTCTAATATCGAGCGCACAAGTTCGGTATAATCATCGTATGATAAAATATTTGGATAGTTAACAATTGTATTTAATATATCTATAGATTCTTCGAATAAACTTGCTGCTTGTGTGGTGTCGCCTTTTTCGACAAACGAAAGAGCCTTCAAATATTTAATACGGGCACGTTCCAACGTTTTCATTACGAATGAGTCTTCTATTTTTGAAGACACCGGAACATCGTCCAGTTCGGAATAAGCGTCGGGAAATAATTTAATTTGTTTTGGCTTTTCCTTCGTTTGTGCAAACGATACAACAAAACTTAATAAAACCAAACTTAAAGCGATAGACAAAAACCTCATTTTATCCCCCCCTGTTATCTTTAACTTTTTCATTTTTGCAAAATAATCTTTTCATACAAGATTTCCAAATATTTCAAAAATTAAACTTTTTAAAAATCTTTTCCGGGAGTAATTTAATTACCATCATAATGTATCGCCAAAACCAAGGAGTATAGACAATTTCTTTATTTCGAGAGAGAGCAAAAAAAATATCTTTAGCAACTTTTTCGGCACTGGTGAATAATAAGTTTTTCTCCAAATGCGTAGTCATTGGTGTATCGACTAATCCAGGCTTAATAGTGATTACCTTTACGTTTTTTTTAGCGAACCTATGACGCAAACCTTGCAAAAATACAGTTAATGCTGCTTTTGCCGAGCCATAAAAGTAATTGCTCTTTCGTCCCCTATCGCCAGCAACTGATGAAATCACAACTATACTACCTTCATTACGCTCCTCGAAATAATTTGCCACCAACGAAACAAAAAGAATCACTCCAAGAGCATTAACATTAAAATTTTCAATAATCTTCGTAGTATCTTGTTCCAATTCTTGTTGATTCGGAAGAATACCATAGCCAACAAAAAGGCAATCAACATATCCTATCGCTCGAATTGAATTATTGAAAATCTGTTGATATGTATCGAATTTATTCAAATCAGCCGTTTCGATAAAAACACTTGACTGACCAACAGACTCAAGATGTGCTTTGACGATTTTTAATTTCGCCTCATTACGGCCTACAAGATAGAACTTAACATCGGGCTTAGCTAACAATTCCAATGTCTTTTGAACAATTAACGAACTTGCACCAAGAACTAAAAAATTCTTCATTTAAATAACTAAAAAAATTCAATATAAGATAGAATAATTATTTATTCAATTAAAATCCTTTAATTTTTCCCTCGATAGTTATGACACAAGTATATATAAAATGTTCGGAAGGTTATACCTCGCCGAATTACTTTAAATTCTTCAAGAAACTCAACTTTTGTGAAGTATTTCGAAAGTTGAGCAAATTCCCCAAATTTCTCGTAATCGGAGAAAACGAAAAGAGCATCCCAACCTTTGAAATCATTAGGCTCGAACCAAAAATCAAATTGCAAAGCGGGTTTACCGTAAACATTCGTCGATAGAATCTCATCCTTAAACCTTGTATAGAACGACAATTCAGCTGGAATTTTATAATCATTAGAGAAGATAAAAGTTTTATTTATACCATCATGCTTATATTTCAAAATAGTAATTCTTTCTGCCAATTCTTTCCAGCCTGTCCAAGTATCCCCTTTTTCGATAGGTATGACAGGAAAAGTGATAATAGAAAAGTTTATTATAACCAA
>CAZPSM010000094.1:3747-7466 GCA_964589125.1 uncultured Hyphomicrobiales bacterium
GTTGTTTTGGTGGTATTTTATTTAAATAATCTACTATAAGAATAAACATTGAAAGATAGGCCGGAAGAATCCAGTTCATCTTTACCAGACTAGTTAAACTCACGACAAAGAAAAAGCAAATTATCGGGAACGAGAAAAAAAACAAGAAACGTTGACTTTCTCCAATAGTTATGAATTTTTTCAAAGATTGAACTCCAACAATTATGCCAAGCACAAAAAATAAGGGCGTTAGTTCATAGAGCTGACTTACTATAAGTTGCAAAAAATAATTCAGCTTTATGCCATTTATGGTTTGTGCTCTATGGGTACTTTGAAAAAGGAACGACGCCCAATTGTTTTCGAAATTCCAATAAATTACCGGCGAAAACACAACCATTGCAACTAAGATTGAAATGTACGGCTTCGCAGAAGAAAGAATTTCCCACTTTTTTAACAAAATTAATGTCAGGAAAAGTGAGACAAACAGCAAGATACCTGTGTATTTGCTATAAATTGCAAAGCCAGCGAAAATTCCCGCTATTATCCAATTGCGATAGTTCCCTTTTTCAAAAAGCGATTTGTAGAAAAAAAACAGTGCCCCACCCCAAAAGAACAAAAGAGGAGCATCGGGAGTAGCAACAATCGAATGTATATTGAAAAAAATAGTCAAGTTCAAAAAAATGATTGTCCGATATGCTAACGAGTCATTTCCGAATACCTTCTTCGCTAACAGAAATAAAAAAATTGCAGTCCCAATTGAATAAATAATCATTCCCAGACGCACAGCAAACTCATTATCTCCGAACAATCCAGTAAATATTCCAATCGTATAGCTACAAATCGGTGGGTGGTCGAAATAACCCAACGCGGGCCGTTGAATATAGAGCCAATAGTACGCTTCTTGGGGAACTAAATTAAACGTAGGCGCAATAAGGAGTCGAAAAAATGTTAAAAGCAAGATTGTATAAATAAAATACCTAAAATATTTTTCAGAAAACATCGATTAAACCCAAATTAATAAAATCAAAATTAGTAAATTTTATTTTTTAGGAGTCGCAAGAATCGATGGAAATAAGAACACAACCACAAGAGAAAAATTTTTTGGCAATCAAAGAAAAATTTTCGAACTATAATACTGCTAAAATTCTTATCTATCCCATACCTTATGAACAAACTACAAGCTATGGCAAAGGAACCAAAGAAGGACCAAAAGCGATTTTGAATGCAAGTGCGTATGTCGAATTTTACGACGACGAATTTAAAAAAGAACTATGTTTCGAAAAGGGTATAGCAACACTTGTAGAACCAATCCTAAATAAAATGCAACCCAGGGATATATTTAAGCATATAGAAAAAACCACGCTCCGCTTAATCCACGATGGCAAATTCGTTGTTGGACTTGGCGGAGAGCATACAATTTCGCTGCCACTCATACAAGCCCACTATTCCGCATATCCCAATATGTGTATTTTACAGTTTGATGCGCATTCTGATTTTCGAAAAACTTATGAAGGAACAAAGTTTTCCCATGCCTGCGTAATGGCAAGAGTTGCCGACTTCTTCGAACCACCTAAAATCATTCAAGTCGGAATTCGTGCCTTATGCAAAGCCGAAGCAAAGTTCATCGAACAAAACAATATCAAAACATTCTTTGCTAGCCAAATTCGACAAAACAAATATGGACAAAACTGGCAAAAGGCTGTCGTCGATGAACTTTCGGAACAAATCTATGTTACTTTCGACATCGATTTCTTCGACCCTTCGCTTATGCCAGCAACTGGGACACCGGAACCCGATGGATTCTTCTACAACGAGACCTTAGAAGTATTTAGAGAGATACGCCGACAAGGGAAAAAAATCATCGGGTTTGACATAGTAGAACTATCGCCAATAAATGGACTGCATCATCCCAATCTGACCGCAGCTCGCCTTGTGTACAAAATACTAAACTTCGCTTTTTATTGAGATATTTTTTGTTCGAGAAAAAAGCGTATTGCTCATTAAATCTATAGCCATTTCGATTTGCTATAACTAAACTTACCTTTCTCATTTAAACCTATAAAAATAGAAAGTTTTAGACTATTTAAACTATGTAATCATTAGCAATAACATTTATTTTAGTTTTTTAGTTATTTTAGTTTTTTCAATGAAGAATTAATTAAGGAGGAGTAACCATGGCTTTACTAAACAAAACTGTTAATGAATTATTAATAGACATAGAACGTGGTAGAATAGCCTTACCTGATATGCAACGTGAATTCATTTGGGAAAATACACAAATCCGAGACCTTGTTGACTCGCTTTATAAAAATCATCCGATTGGTATGATTTTACTCTGGCAAACAAATCCAAATGATAATGTTCCTATAACCGCAATTGAAGACACTCAAAGAGAAGTTAGTAATTATACCGAATTGGTGATAGATGGACAGCAAAGATTGACCTCACTATTATTGGTTAAAAAGGGTGTCATATTTAGAGGCGGTAAAGAAAGGGCTATAAAGTTATTATTTAATCCTTTTGAGGAAAAGTTTGAATTAGAAATACCACCGTTAAGGAATAAACCGGAATGGTTTGATGTTACAAGAGTTATTAAGGAGGGAGAATATTCTGTTGTTAATAGAGAAAACCTTAAACAAATAGGATGGAGTGAAGAGAAGATTTATGAATGCCTCCGAAAGTTAGGTGAGGTCAGAAATATTTTTATGGGAGCAAGAAATAATATTCCGGTTTTCACAATTTCTTCTGATATGGACTATGAAGAAGTAGCTGACATCTTCGTTAAGATTAATTCAAAAGGAACACGAATCAGAATAACTGAACTTTTATTAGCACTGTTTGCCTTAAAAATACCAGGAGAATTCCGCAATGATTTTCGCAACTATATTGAAGAATTAGAAGATAAAGGTTGGTATATTGATGCTGGCGTAGTTATAAGGTCTTTAGTGGCAATTTCGGTAAAACAGGGACGACTTGCCTATTTTAGAAGCATAGCCCGAAGTATCTCTGAAAAAAATTTAAGGAATAATTGGGATATAACAAAAAAATCTTTAGGGGAGTGCTTTAAGATTCTTGAGGAAAATTTAGGAATTAGGAACTCGGAAGTCTTGCCATCGCAGTATGTTTTAATTCCGTTAACATTTTATATCTCTCAAAAGGACGATGCTTTTTCCGAAAGAGATACTAAAGAATTTATTTTGTGGTTTTTACTTGCCTCTTTTTGGGGTCGCTATGCTGGGTCTCCAGAAACAAGATTAGATGAAGATATCAGGTCAATTACTGAAAATAAAAATCTACGCAAACTCTTTCATTTACTAAAAGGTCAGGTAGGACGTCTTTTGATAGATGAGGAAAGATTTATGGGCAAAAGCAAAAATTCTAAATTACTGCTTTATGTTGTTGCTCGGAATGAAGGTGCCGAAGATTGGTGGAAAGGACATAGAATTACGACCTCGGATTACGAAGAACACCATATCATTCCTCGCTCGCTATTAAAAAAAGCGGGTTATGAATATTCTTTAATTGATGATGTTTCTAATATTGCTTTTTTGACTGAAAAAGCTAATCGCAGAATTTCTAATACTCAGCCAGAAACATATATACAAGAAATTGATAGGGCAAAACTTGAAAAGCAGTTCATCCCTTTGGATAGAAGTCTATATAAGATTGAGAAATATGAACTGTTTTTACAACAACGCCGCAAAATGATAGTAGACAAAGTAAATACTTATCTTAAATTA
>CAZPSM010000095.1:0-7049 GCA_964589125.1 uncultured Hyphomicrobiales bacterium
GGGTATATTTCCTTCGTATTGCAAACAAGGTCAAAATGTTTGTAAAGGAATGATTCTTTGCTCGGAATTATTCTTCGAAGTTGGTGTCGTGTACAATAGCTTGTCATGAACAAGGGGTTGCAACCCCTTGTTTAATATCAGCAATATGGACTCGTCTTCGTTCTGATTCCATCCCGTTCGACGGAAGGGGACGGAAGAATAATGACAAAGGAGATTCTTTGTTCCGCCTCCTTTCGGAGGACAGAACTCAAGATAACGAATGAATAGGGTTAACTTAAAGCCACAAGATATCGAATCGATGTAAAATATTTCTAAATTAGTATTTTAGGAATTTGATGGGTTTCAAATATTAATGAAAAGGGCACAGCAGTGGCTTTCTTAGATAAATTGTATACAGACAATCACGATAAAGATGGGGAATCTGTGGCAACTTCTCGCAAATTGGAAGATACCGATTTTTCCGAGTCGCACGAACAACGCACACGTTGGGTAGTTTACCTAACCGCGGGGACAATGATATTTGAGATATTTTTTGGTTATCGGACGAAATCGATGGCTCTACTTGCCGATGGCTACCATATGGCATCGCATGTGCTTGCTCTTGGTCTATCTTGGGTTGCCTACATTGTTGCTCGAAAATTATCGGGAAAGGAAGGATTCTCGATTAATAAAAACAAGTTGTTTGCTCTTTCGGGGTTCACAAGTGCATTAGTTCTGCAAGTCATTGCAATTATTATGTTTATCGAATCGGTCGATAGATTTTTCCATCCTTTAACCATCGAGTTCCAAGAAGCTATTTTCGTTGCGATTATAGGTTTGGTAGTCAATGGGCTTAGTGCTGTAATATTACACCATAAATTTGAACATCACGACCATAATATTCGTTCTGCATATCTACATGTTCTCGCCGATGGTTTGACGAGTGTAACCGCTATCATTGCGTTAGCCGCGGGTATGTTCTACAATCTATATTCGTTGGACAGTCTAAGCGGGATAATTGGCTCTGTTGTCATTACAAAATGGGCAATCGGCTTGATGCTCGATTCAGGTAAGGAACTCGTCGATTTGAAAGTTGAAAAATAAAATGATTCGAAGAATGTCGTCCATTGTCGAAATTTCGTAATTTGGAATTCAATCAATTAAAGATTGTCGAACATAAATCGGTTAAATGGATGGAAACGTTCCGAAGTGATTTGTCGAATCAAGAATTTCCGATTTCAGAAAGAATATCGGGCAGAGCGATTCGGCTTGCGATTCTCAGTTTAATTCAACGGGATTATCCCAACTTTACCGCGGACAATTATCTTGCTTTGAGCGAACTTAATAATTATCGGGAAAAATATATTTCGGAGTATATCACAAGGGAAATTGGGGAATTGACTGAACTTGAAAAAACCGTCGTTCAAGCATTAGAAAAGCGAACGACCTTAGCCGATAAAGTTGATGGCGACGAAGAAATGCAATTAACCCTTGGGCAAAGAGTCGCCGATAAGGTTGCAAAATTTGGTGGAAGTTGGCCATTTATATTTTCTTTTCTTTTCTTTATTTTGCTTTGGATTAGTATTAATCTCTGGTGGCTTGCCAACAGGGGTTTCGACCCCTATCCATTCATTCTGTTGAACCTATTACTATCATGTTTGGCTGCTGTGCAAGCCCCAGTAATTATGATGAGTCAGAACCGCCAAGAACAAAAAGATAGAGAGCGTGCAAAGAAAGATTATATGATAAATTTGAAATCCGAACTTGAAATCAGAATGCTCCACGAGAAAATTGACCATCTGATGTTACACCAACAAGGAAGGCTATTGGAAATACAGCAACTCCAAATAGAAATGCTTAACGACATTATTAAATTAATTGGTAGGAACAAGAATAATTAAAGAAGTTCAGAATAACACAGAAACGAATTTGGTTATTCTGTGTGGAAGTAGAGAAGAATTCATAACCTCCTGCGACTCATATCGCGTGTTAAAAGTTGCAGTTGCGCTGAAAATTTCCTTCAAAGATTTTGTTTTTGATTTAAAAAGAATTAATTTAAATATGAATTTATATCGAATTTGTTATTATATTTGAATTTTTAAATTTAAATATTTAGAACATAGGGAGTTGTATATGAGCGTTTTCACACCTTTCGGAACAATGACAGCGTTGGTTACTCCTTTTAATAGAAAAGGAGAGGTAGATTTCAAGGCTCTTCGCAAACTTATCGATTACCAAATAGAAAGTGGGGTCGAATCTATTCTGGTTTGCGCAACAACTGGGGAAAGTGCTTCGCTAACAATTAAGGAAAAACAAGCCATCATCATCGAGTCGGTAAAATATGCCAATGGAAGAGTTCCTATTGTTGCTGGCACCGGCACCAACGAAACCGAAATGAGTTTAAATATGACAATTTTCGCAAAAGAAAATGGTGTCTCGGCGGCTCTTTTAGTAACCCCATACTACAACAAACCTCCGCAAGATGGACTTTTTGAACACTTTTACCTAATTGCTACCGAAACTAATTTCCCGATTATTTTATATAATGTCCCCGGCAGAACTGGTGTGAATATGACTGCCGAAACTCAACTCCGACTTGCAAATACTTGTCCCAATATCATTGCTACGAAAGAGGCTTCGGGAAATCTTGAACAAATTATGAATATCATCAAAGATGCTCCTGCTCATTTTTCTGTTCTATCCGGGGATGATTCTTTGGCACTTCCTATCGTTGCTTTGGGAGGCAAAGGAGCTGTTTCGGTCATTTCGAACCTTCTCCCCAAGGAATTTTCTTCGATGGTGCGTATGGCTTTGAAAGGGGATTTTGCAAATGCTCGCGATATGCACTACAAACTTTTGGAACTTATGCAACTAATGTTCGTTGAATCCAACCCAATTCCCATTAAATATGCATTATCTTTGAAAGGGTTAGTAAAACAAGTTTATCGTATGCCTCTCCTTGAACTGCAAAATGAGAACAAGAAGAAAATAAAATCGGCACTAACGAGGTTAGCTAATTTAATTTAATATAGCAATATTAAAGTTGATTCTAACAGTTACAAATCCTTCTATGGAATAAAAGTACCAACAAAATTAACAGTAACTTGGTTGCTTCCCGAGAGCACATTTAAATGGCTGGGAATCGACACGATTGAACTTTATTGAAGGTTAAAGTTATACTCCTCTAAATCCATTACGGCTTTGTTGCACCAAAATAAAAAAGCCTCTCGGTTAATGTGCCGAGAGGCTTTTCGGTAGATGCTTTGCGATAGATTATCGCACAAGCGTCATAACACCAGTCAAAGTTTGACCGTTTGCAAGTAACCGATAGATATAGTTGCCACTTGGGAGAGCGTTACCTTTGGCATCGGTACCATCCCAAATGAATTTATCGTAGCGACCGGCGGGGAGCTCGCCATCGAACAAAGTTTGAACCACATTACCGAACACATCGATGATTTCCAAACGTACTTTGCTTTCGCTTGGCAATGTGAATGGAATCATCGTAGTAGTGGTGAATGGGTTCGGTGCGTTTTGTTCAAGAACAAGGTCGCTCAACCCGTCGTATTGAATTGTAACTATCTTCGAATAAGTCGCACTGCCATCATTATCGACCTGACGCAATCGGTATTGATAGGTTGTGTTCGGGGTAACGTCTTTATCGAAGTAACTATAGTTTCGAGGCACAGTGCTGTTTCCAACGCCTTTGATAAATCCGATTTCTTGGAATTCTGTCTTGTCGTTGGTTCCAATACGTCGTTCGATAAAGAACCCATAGTTATTTCTTTCGGCGGATGTTTCCCAGAATAAATCGACACCAGCATCGCGGGCTCTACCATTGAACGAGAGCAATTCAACTGGGTCATAAACCCCGGGAAGATTCTTATAACTACGAGAGCCCAAGTATGGTCGAACCATAGGTATCCATGTTCCACGTGAAAGTGTAGCAGTGTAGTTATCGGCGGGGGAAATACCAAAGTGGTGCAAATGGGCGTAGCCCGGATTTCCGATTGTTGGCATCATCTGGACCCAGTTTCCGCTGTAGCGCACATTTTCGAATGCGAACACATTATCGTTAATTAAATTCCTTGTTGAACTCATTTTGCGGAAGTCTTTTTCGAGCATTAGATGGTAACCAGCACCGCCAACGGGACCACCCATTGTAATTGGGGGCGGGATATAAATCGAGGTAATCCTCATACCCATTCTATACTTCGAACCACCAAGATGAAGACCTGTTTCACTAAGTTGGGAAATAGCAACCCAGTAAGTTCCAGCCGGTAGAACGACGGGTTTTTTCAGTTTGTATGTTAAATACTTTTCGGGAGCAAGTGAATCACCTGTTTCATCATATACACGCATTGTGAGTAACAATGTACCCGGAACGCGTTCGGTTGGTTGGTCGGTCCCTTTGTAAAGTTCAAAAGCAATATCTTCGGTACCCCAACTATACATTGTAAAGTATGCTTGATAACCTTTTAGTGTGTCTTGTTGCACCAAGTTGAACCGAGCAGCCATTTCGCCGGAACCTGCACCACCTTCGTAACCGACAGCATACTGATAGTTATATGCAGATGTTGGTCCATAAACACTGCCTGTGGCGCCGTATGCAAACCCAGCAAGCACCAATCCACGATATTGGGGAGTTTGAAATTGTGCATCACCGACATCGCTTCTTGGATTTTCGACCGGGTCGTAGGCAAATACGTCTCCGAAACGAAGCAGAACATCTGTGTAGTTGGTATCGTTCAATGGTTCAAGGTCTCCGCCGGGGATTGTAACCCAAGCGTAGATACGATACTGCCCCGGACCAAATTCGCGAGCATTCCAATTTGGCATCGAAAGTTCATGGACGGTTCCGGGAAGCAGGGTCGGGAGCTGTTCAACTCGTTTATAAACAGCAAGGCGCTCGCCCGGACGGAATATCATCACTGTTACAAGGAATGTTGGTGCCGCAAGGCTGGTATTGTTGCTAAGTTTAACACGGATTGGAATTCTTGTTGCTTGCGAGGCGGGTGCCATTGTATAAGGCCAAAGTATTTTCACCGAAGTTAATTCAACATCAGCAATTTCGCTTGGGAAAAGTAATTTAACATTATCAACGTAACAAACATCGTCGTCATCGGGGATACAAGTTAAGCATTTCTTATTGTTTCGAGCATACATCTTGATTCTAAAGCGGAAATTCATTGCTCCTTCCTTTTGATAGCGAATAACGGTATCGGGTATAGTAACGAAAGCCTTAAAGTAGTCGAAATCGATACCATCGTCGAAGATATTGGGACGCAAACCGTTAAGGTTTGGAGGTAATGGTTTAGAAAGAGCAGAATCTTTATCGCTTTCCAAGTAACCGATTAGATAGCCCCCAGCACCATAGAGCGAAAAGGCGGGCATATCGGTTACTGGCTTTGCACCACCACGTCGTGGGTGATTTTGCCATCGTTTTTCATCAATATTGCATATTTGTGTGACCCCATCGTCGCTTGGCAATGCCCATTCAATTGCTATTTCATCGGGTGGATTTGCTGCAGAACCGCCATAGTTAGTCCAAACGCTAAATACATCGGCATTTATAACCGTTCGGGGCTCCATACCAAGCAACTGTTGGTCGCTCCAACCTCGGTCCCAACTCTCTTGCTTTGTCGCTCTTTGGAAACCAACCGAAATAACGGCACCATAGCGACCCCGTAGGTCAATCGGGAACGTACGCAACTCATCGCCACCCGGAGAGGTTGCTGGTTCTTGGCGGTCGAGTGTTAATCGGTTCATTCGGATAACTGGAGACTGAAGTTTAAATTGAGTAAAATCGGGGGTCGCAAAGTTAAAGTCCTTATTGTTCGTAGCCGAATATTCTCCGCGTGGAGGTAATGGATATTTCGACACTTCGTCGCCAGAGGCAACTTCTGCGTCAATATTCACCCATTTCAAGGTACTTGGCATAGGAGTTCGTTCGGCGATATGGAATTGAGTTACATCATCGTTGAAGTCATCGAGTCGCTTCATAACGAAGATGCGAACTGCTCCGGTATCGTCGAATGGCCAGGAATCACCAACTCCTTCCAGTGTCTTTGGATTACGCGGGTCGGCAATAATTACTCCACGCAGACGGCCTACGTGGTTAGCAACAAATTCATTCGGCTCGTATGGAGAGAAATATATTTGGACAAAGCCATAAGGGGGTATTCCATTCAACCTGTTAGGTCCCGGAAATGGAAGTTTAGTAGCTTCGTATTCGTTGTTTCTAATTCCAACCTGGGAATAAACAGTTTTCACGTATGGGTCGCCAGCACAGTTTTCTAATAGAGTGTCGAGATATCCATACGCAAGGCAAGCACTATCGATAGGAACTAATGTATTATAAACGGTGCGCTCGCTTGCGGTATTAATAATTCGAAAACGCGCAAAGAAGTTAAATTGTTGGGGTTGGAAATTCACTCCTTGTGGTCCTTGTATATTGTTAGTTAAATTCTGGAGAATTGCAACTGGTTGAATTGCACCGATGCGTTCGTTACCAGCAAGAAGTTCGTAGTTATTAACTTTTGTCGATGGAATCTTTTCCGTGAAGTCCAAACTTGCATTCGGGTCGGGTTTTCGAGTACGATATTCTATCGCTACTACTCTTAGTGAATTTTTCCATTGTTTGAATTTAATAGCCAAACTATTCTTGGGGTAACCCACAAGAGGATTGGCATACTTCATAAAGTAGTGTGTGTATTGCTGATATTCACCAGCCCAAGGATAAGTTGGGCCTCCCGGTTGGCCATAATTCACATGACGGGCAAAGCCGGTAACACCAACGGTGGTATTATAGCGAAACACTATTGGCGCTGACACGGCAACACCTTCGAATCTTTCGTAGATGATGGTGATGCTACTATCACGTTTATCGAGGATAACTTGGGCATTTGCAGCGATATAATTTTGTTCGCCAAATCGACCGTCTGTTGGGGCGGTAAACGTTCCAGAAGGAGTGCTTTGCGGTCCTTTGGGCGCAGCATTGACGAAGTAAATGATTAACTTATCGGCGGAAGCAGTTCGTTTGAAATATACTTTTCCATAGTCCTCGGGCA
>CAZPSM010000096.1:0-7011 GCA_964589125.1 uncultured Hyphomicrobiales bacterium
CAAGATACATTAAAAGTGTTTAGCCCAAAAGATACAACAAAAATTATCGATACCCTGCGTACCCAAGTGGTCGATACCACAGCCTTTCGTTCTTCAATCGACGATGTTATCAGATTTAAAGCGACCGATTCCGTGCGCTTCGAGGTTAACCGCAAGCATCTTTATATGCGGGGGCAATCGAAAGTTGAATACAAGAGTCAAAGACTCGAAGCCGAAATTATCGAGTTTTTCTTCGACTCTTCGCTGTTGACATCGCAAGGAGCAAAAAATGCTGAAGGCGAAACATTCGGCTATCCTTCCTTCACCGATAACAACGAAACTTACTTCGGGGAAAAGATTAATTACAACTTCAAAACGAAGCAAGGAACAATCTCGTTAGGCGAAACACAAATCGCCGAAGGTTATTACTTCGGAAGCAAAATTAAGCGGGTGAACGAGAATGAGTTTTTTGTTCAAGAAGGTCGATATACTACTTGTAATGCTCCGCATCCACACTTCTTCTTTGGCTCTCCAAAAATGAAGGTCATCCCCGGCGACCGTGTATTGCTCGACCCATTGATATTCTATGTCGAAGACATCCCAGTGTTTGTTGTGCCTTTGGGGTTGTATTTCCCGAACAAAAGCGGGAGACAATCGGGGCTGATTGTCCCATCGTTCTTTTTCTCGCAAACGCGAGGCGTAACTATACAAAATTTAGGACTTTATTTGGCATTGAGCGATTATTATGATACTCGCTTTTCGTTGGATTTCTTCTCGAAAGGTGGTTTTCTTGTAAAAAACTATACTCAATGGAAGTATCGTAACGAGCTGAACGGTAGTTTCGATGTTTCCTTCGGGCGCATCCGCCTTTCAACCAACGAGCCTTACCAAAAAAGTTGGGGATTTAACTTACAGCATAACCACCGAATTAACCCGTTCGAAAATTTTTCGGCAAATTTAAGGTTTTCGTCCCAAGATTTCTTTCGTCAAACCTCGACCGACTTGTTTGCCCGCCAAACCCAAGATATGACCTCGAATGCTTCATATACACGAGCATTCGAAAATGGTTCTTCGATGGCTGTTGCATATTCACGTTCCCAAAACATTATTACACAAGAATATACAGAGACCCCAACGATTTCATACACCATACCCCAAATTAATCCATTTTCTTTTCTTTCGGGGACTTTTCTGAAAGACATCTCGTTCCAATACTCAATGAATGCCTCGCACCAAAAGTCGAAACAAATAAGAATAACAAATCTTAACGACACATCATTTGCTTTCAACTATGTTTCCAAAATTTCACATAGCCCAAATATCTCTTTGCAATTACCCAAATGGAGTTATTTTAGCATTACTCCCTTCTTTTCGTTCTCGTTCAATAATTACTTCCGACGATTGACAAGAACAATGGAGCCAGCCGATTCCTCAATCCGCGAGTCAATCGAAAAAGGATTATTTACCGAATATCGCTATTCATTGGGTGTTAATTTTTCGACGAAACTCTATGGAATTATAAAACCGAATATTTTCGGGGTGCGCGCTCTCCGGCATACACTTTCTCCGTCAATTCAATATTCATATACACCAAACCTTTCTAACCCTAAATTCGGATTCTACGGAAAGTATTACGACTTTAAGCAGAATCGCGAAATAGTATATTCACGTTTCGAAAAGGACGGAGGTGGACTTGCACCAACTTCACTCTATCAACAAATCTCTTACTTGCTCTCCAATCAATTTTCCGCAAAAATATTTACCTCGGATACAAGCGACGATAAAACACTCGATTTCCTTAACGCTACTTTTTCCGGTTCATACAATTTTGCAGCCGATTCTTTGCGCTTCAGCGATATTTCCGTTTCTCTCTATACCCCTTCTATATCCGGGGCTACACTTAATGCAAGTCTTGGGTTGACACTTTACGACCAAGACCCATCGACCGATGCCCGCGGAAATATATCGTATCGCAAAGTAAACAGATTCTTAATTGAAGCGGGCAAAGGCTTATTTCGTTTGACAAATTTTAGTTTGAATTTCTCGACAAGTTTTGGTGGGGGACAAATTCCACAAGGACAAATAACACGTCAAAAAGCTGATGATTCTCTTTCGCTTGGCGAACGCTTTGCTTTGCGCCGCAGCTACGAAGATGAACAATACGATTTTTGGGGCGAGCAAACCCCCGGCTACCAGCCTTTTTCAATACGATGGAATTGCAATCTCGACTTAAACTATAATTACAACAATCAGCAATTAAATGTTCGAACCCATTCCCTTTTGGCAACAGTTTCGTTTTCACTGAATCCAACACAAACTTGGGCAATAAGAGTTTCGGGACAATACGATATTATTAATCGTGAATTACTTTCGCCGGTAATCAACATCAATAAAGACTTACATTGTTGGGATTTGACATTTATTTGGTATCCAATTGGTCTAAATAAAGGATTCTATTTCCGCTTTGGCATAAAGTCTTCAATCCTTCGAGATTTGAAAATCGAGCGAAGGAGTTCCCCAATTTATTAGTCCCAAGTAGTTCATTAGAAATGTGAACAAGGGGTTGCAACCCTTTGTTCTTTGTCAATCATATGGACTTGTCTTTCTGAACGCAGTGAAGAATCTAACTCTACGGAATTATTGCTCGCTGTTCCGCCTCACGGAACGGGACGGGATGATGGCATACCAATTTGCTATGTGGCCCTACATCCTCAGAATAATACGTCAAAGAAGTTCACAATAGCACGAAAAAATATGTGCAGGTATATATAATTGAATGTGTTTCCAGGCATATAAATTTCTATAATTTACATCAAAAAAAACTATTAGGTATTACAATGTTTTGAAGTTGATTACGTCAAGATAAATGTTGTTCAGTTTGTTTAATTTTATGGGTGCTCCAATGAAAAATTTTTTTCTTCTTCTTGCTCGAATTTTTTTAGTGCTTATCTTTTTGGTTGCTGGAATCGACAAGATAATGAACTTTGCTGGTTCCCAGCAGTATATGTTGGCACACGGCGTACCAATGACAGCGTTCCTGTTAGTCGTTGCTACAATTATTGAAGTTGTTGGCGGTTTGATGATAATTTTTGGCTACAAAACGAAATGGGTGGCACTCGTTTGGATAATTTATCTTATTCCAGTAACGCTCGTCTTCCATACTAACTTTTCCGATGTAGTGCAAATGGCTATGTTTTGGAAAAATTTAGGGCTGATGGGCGGATTACTTTATCTTTACTTTTTTGGACCCGGTGCGTTTAGTATCGATGAATCTTCAAAAAAGCAATCGCAGTAACCAGTCCTAAACTACTGTGGGTAAGGCATAACTTTGGACGAATCGGTACATTCGTCTAAAAGTTGTGCAATGGTTTTTCGGGTTGCCGGGTGAATTGAATTCGGTGCAATTTCCGATGCGGGAACGAGGACAAATCGGCGTTCGGTCATACGAGGATGTGGAACATTTATTTCTTCGGAAGCAAGTTGAAAATCACCATAGATAAGTATATCCAAATCGATTTCTCGTTCGTGCCAACGAGGTCGTTTTTGCCGACCGATTGTTTTTTCGATTTCTTTACATTGAACAAGTAGTTCAGAAATAGTAAGTTCTGTGTTTCCAGCGACTACGGTATTTAAAAACCAAGGCTGATTTTTAAAGCCGACTGGTTCGGTTTCGTAAACCGAAGCCGAACGAATATGGGAAAGTGTCGCTAGACGAGCGAGGAGCTCGAGAGGTGTACGTATGTTGCCTGCCCTATCTCCAACATTGGAGCCAATCCCAATTAAAACAAAAACACCGGATATGTCTTGACTATTCGGTAGCATCAGCTCTATGCTTTGTAAGTTCGGTTTCAATATAAGCAACCACACTGTGTATTGGGACGTTCATTTTTCGGACTCGTATTGTTGCCTCGAGGAGATTTGGAAATCGCTCGAAAGCAAGGTCGAGAATATTACTTGCAACCGTTTCGATTAAATTGTATGATTCGTCGGAAAAAGTCTCCTCGATACAATTCATAGCCTCTTCGTAATTTAGGGCAAAGGCAACGCTATCGCGAGCGATTGCTTCGGTGGCATCGTAATATAAATCGAGGTCAACTTCGTATCGACAACCCAGCTCGCGTTCTTCCTGCTTTACACCGTGGTAAGCATAAAACTGTGCACCTTTGATTGTTAACCTTGCTATCTGTTCGTCGTTCATAAGAAATTTCACAAAAATAAAATGCGAATTTACGGAAAAAAAGGGTAGTTTATTTTCCCATTGTCTTTTTTCTTTAATTTTGTATTTTACTTTAAATGTTTTACAATTGATGATATGGAGTTTCCAGACTTAACCAAAGTAGAATTGAATCTTGAACCCTCCGATACATTGGATTTTGAGGATTGGAAGCAAAAGTTTGAAGAACAAACTGGCTACAAATTCGATGAGCTGGTTACTCAAACAATGGAGGGAATAGATATATATCCTCTTTATACCTTTGAAGACATAAAAGACTTTGAGCATCTTGGATTTACCGCTGGGCTTCCACCTTTTCTGCGGGGTCCGTATCCAACGATGTATATTGAGCGGCCTTGGACAATACGCCAGTATGCGGGATTTTCTACGGCAGAGGAAAGCAATGCATTTTATCGTCGCAATCTTGCGGCGGGGCAAAAGGGGCTTTCTGTGGCTTTCGACCTTGCAACCCACCGAGGTTACGATTCCGACCATCCACGTGTAGTGGGGGATGTTGGTAAAGCCGGGGTTGCTATCGACTCTGTGTTGGATATGAAAATACTTTTCGATGGAATACCCTTGGAGCAAGTATCGGTTTCGATGACAATGAATGGAGCAGTTCTTCCAATTATGGCTTTCTATATCGTGGCTGCCGAAGAACAAGGTGTCCGCCAAGAACAACTTTCCGGTACCATCCAGAACGACATACTCAAAGAATTTATGGTTCGAAATACATATATTTATCCCCCTGAACCTTCGATGCGGATTATAACCGATATTTTTGAATATACCTCTAAAAATATGCCCAAATTTAATTGCATTTCTATTTCGGGTTATCATATGCAGGAAGCAGGAGCAACAGCCGATTTGGAATTGGGCTATACGCTTGCCGATGGGTTGGAGTACTTACGTGCTGGGCTACGTGGTGGGCTTTCAATCGATGACTTTGCTCCACGAATTTCTTTCTTTTGGGCGATTGGCAAAAACTTTTTTATGGAAGTCGCAAAAATGCGAGCAGCAAGACTGCTTTGGGCAAAAATTGTTAAGCAATTCAATCCACAAAATCCTAAATCAATGGCACTACGAACACATTGCCAGACCTCGGGATGGAGTTTAACGGAACAAGACCCATTCAATAATGTTGTTCGAACTTGCATCGAGGCGCTGGCTGCTGTTTTGGGGCACACTCAATCGCTCCATACAAATTCACTCGATGAAGCAATTGCCCTTCCAACTGATTTCTCCGCTCGAATTGCTCGGAACACACAACTCTATCTGCAGGAAGAAACTGGTATATGTAAAACCATAGACCCTCTTGGTGGCTCCTATTACCTCGAGTATTTAACAAATGAACTTATGCATAAAGGCTGGGAACATATCGAGGAAATCGAGTCGCTTGGTGGGATGGCTAAAGCGATTTCCACAGGAATCCCAAAGATGCGGATTGAGGAGGCGGCTGCTCGTCGGCAGGCTCGTATCGATTCCAGAAAGGAAATAATCGTCGGCGTCAATAAATACCGAACAGAAGAGGCAACACAAATCCCAATTCTCGAAGTAGATAATACCGCTGTTCGTGAGCAACAAATACGTAGGCTCGAAGAACTTAAAAGGACAAGGGATGCCAAACGTGTACAAGAAACGCTCGACGCTCTTACCCGTTGTGCCGAAACGGGGGAAGGGAATCTTCTTGCTCTTTCGATTGAGTGTGCTCGTGCTCGTGCAACGCTTGGCGAAATTTCTTTTGCACTCGAACGGGTTTTTGGCCGACATAAAGGAATCATACAATCGTTTACCGGCGTTTACAGTGGCGAATATTCCCAGAAAGAAGAAATCGAATCTGTTCGGAAAATTGCCGATAGATTCGAACTCCTTGCCGGGCGACGCCCGAGAATCCTTGTTGCAAAAATGGGGCAAGATGGTCACGACCGCGGAGCAAAAGTAATTGCAACTTCTTTTGCCGATATGGGCTTCGATGTCGATATTGGCCCACTTTTTCAAACCCCAGAAGAAACTGCACGCCAAGCAATTGAAAATGATGTTCATATTGTCGGTGTTAGTTCGCTTGCTGCTGGACACAAAACGCTTGTCCCAAAGCTTATCGAAGAGTTGAGGCGATATGATAGAAGCGACATCCTTGTCGTTGTCGGTGGGGTTATTCCTCCACAGGATTACGAGTTTTTGTATAATGCCGGGGTAAGCGAAATTTTTGGTCCAGGCACTATAGTTCCTTATGCTGCAAAACGAATATTAGAAGACTTATTAGGCAGACTTGAATAAAAATTTTTTATATGTATGGTCCTCATCAATGAAAATGTTAAAAAAAGTATAATAAAATCTATGATAAATAGAATTTACGTATAGGTATAGAGCATAAAAGGAATGGTTCTTAAAATTAAAATTATTGAGAAATACTATTGGTAGTAAGAGATGAAAGCACTACATAAGATAATCATAGGTGATTCAAGATGTATGAAAGAGATACCAGACGAATCTGTCCATCTTATCATTACCTCTCCACCATACTGGCAATTAAAGGATTATGGTAATGGAAGGCAAATAGGATTTAATGACACTTATGAAGAGTACATAAATAATCTAAACCTTGTCTGGAAGGAATGCCATAGAGTTTTGCATAAAGGTTGCCGTTTGTGTATCAATATTGGCGATCAATTTGCTCGTTCCGTTTATTACGGAAGATACAAGGTTATTCCAATAAGAACAGAAATCATCAAGTTTTGCGAAAGCATTGGTTTTGATTACATGGGTGCAGTTATATGGCAGAAAGTTACTACCTGCCATACAACAGGTGGTGCAACGGT
>CAZPSM010000097.1:0-2239 GCA_964589125.1 uncultured Hyphomicrobiales bacterium
CACAGAAGTTTGTAGTTACCCGCTGAGTGGGATTAACTTGAATTAGATTCTTCACTACGTTCAGAATGAGGCGGAGATTCTTCACTGCGTTCAGAATGGGGCGGAGATTCTTCACAGCGTTCAGAATGACACGGAGATTCTTCACTATGTTCAGAATGACACGGAGATTCTTCACAGTGTTCAGAATGACGAGTCCATTATGATTGACAATGAACAAGGGGTTGCAACCCCTTGTTCATTATTCATTCCGTACCGTTCTGTGGCGAACCAAACTACCTTACCCTTTTGCATATTTTCTCAAGACGTTCACAAGTGCGGCGAAATCGCGTGGATACGGAGATTTGAAATAAACTTCTGCTTTCGTTGAACTATGTTCGAAACGCAGAGAATACGCATGCAAAGTTAAGCGATTGATTATAGGCCTTTCCGTTTCGTCTTTCTTTAAATTGTATTTACGTTTAATATTCGACAGATAAAATTCTTTGTTGTTGCCATACAATTCATCAATCAGCAAAGGATTGCCCATTGTTGCACAATGAACCCGAATCTGATGATGTCGCCCTGTTCGAAGGTTGCACTCGATTAAAGTAGCGAACGAAAACCTTTCCAAGACTTTCACAATCGTTAGCGATTCTTTACCTCGTGCGGTTGGGATAGTTCGTCCCTTGTTTGAAGGGTCCGTTAGTAAAGGGATGTCGATTTCGAACTCATCTTTGTCGAGCCAACCGGAAACTACCGCGTGGTAAATTCTTTCGACTTCTTGATTCTCGAATTTAGTATTTAAATCCTTGTGTGTTTCTGGGTTGCGTGCAAAAACTACAATTCCACTGGTTTCTTTGTCCAAGCGATGGACAACGTAGATTCTGCCAAATTTCTCTTCGAGCAAACTACGTAGGTTAGGGAGTGATTTATCGAAGCGGTCGGGGATTGTCAGCACCCCCGACATTTTGTCGACTACTACAATATCGTTATCATAATATATTAAATTGTATAATCTATGTTTCATAGGAAATTTCGCCAGCAGCGGCAAGAAAAGTGTTTTTCATTAACATTGCAATGGTCATTGGTCCAACACCTCCGGGAACTGGAGTAATTGCGTAAGCCTTTGGTTCGACGCTCTCAAAATCTACATCGCCGACAAGTCTGTATCCTGTTTTCGACAATTCGTCTTCGATTCGATTTATTCCAACATCGATAACTGTAACTCCGTCTTTGACGTGGCTACCAGTGATTTTCTTTGGCTGTCCGATGGCGACGATAAGGACATCGGCTTGGCGGGTGTAGTAACTGAAATCCGAAGCGGCGGTATGGCAAATTGTTACGATTGCGTTTGCAAATTTGGCTTTTTGATACAACATATTTGCAATTGGTTTGCCAACGATATTACTTCTACCAGCAACAACGATATGCTTTCCGTATGTTTCAATGTGGTAATATTTTAGAAGTTCAACGATTCCGGCAGGTGTGCAAGGTCGAAATCCCGGCAAACCTATAACTAAACGGCCAAAGTTTTCGGGGTGGAAACCATCGACATCTTTGGAAGGACTAATTGCAAGGATAACTTTCTGCTCGTTGATATGTTTTGGCAACGGCAATTGCACAAGGATACCATGAATTTTTGGGTCATTGTTCCATTCGTTTATTAAACGCAACACTTCGTCTTCGCTCGAGTCTTCGGGCAAATGCTCAACAGTTGAAAAGTAGCCAAGTTCTTCGCATGCTTTTTTCTTTGAGTTCACATAGACTTTCGAAGCAGGATTTTCGCCGACTAACAACAAAGCAAGACCGGGGGTAATTCCCCGTTCGTTCTTCAATTGTTCAGTTTTTGTTTTAAGTTCTTCGCGAACGATTTGCGAAACCTTCTTACCATCGATAATTATAGCCATCTTATTTTTTTATATCAAACTTATACATTATTCCGAATGTGAATATATTAATTTTGCTCAAATTGAAATCGAGATATACATACATAGGGTCGAAATTTCCTAACACACCAATCGTCCATTTAAAGTTCTTGTCCGAAACAATAACGTTTTGGTTCATTGGTCCGTATGGGTCGCCATTATAGCCAAGTTCTGGGTTCAAACCGATAATATCGTCGTTTGGGTCATCGTTGTCTTTGTCGTCGTATAGATAGATTAAACCTAGTTGGTATTGAATATTACGTGGTAATGTAAAAGTGTAGTCGGAGTTTATATGCATCATTTCGTAGGACAACCCCGAATAGGCTTCGAAATAT
>CAZPSM010000097.1:2254-6972 GCA_964589125.1 uncultured Hyphomicrobiales bacterium
GCCGAATCTTTTGCTGAAATGTATATTAGCGTTCCAAAAGTTACCACTTGTTGTAAGTTCAGCATTGGTAACTCCTATTCTGTTTTTTAGATTTGTTCCTTGGTATGCAATTTGTAAAGCAATATCTATAAAAGGCTTCGAAATATATTGACTAATACTATGGCGAACACCAATACCCCAAAAGGTAAATTTTCCAATATTTTTTCCTAAATCGACAGGAGGGATAAAACGAAAAAGCAATTCTGTTCCAAATATTGAACCAAACTCAATTTGAGGAATACCAGCGATAATGCTCTTTATATTGGTTCCTTGTGGTAGGGGAAAAACTTCGGGGAAATTTTGAAGATAACTATAAATTGAATCCCGTAGCTGTGGCGAAAGCAAAGAGAAAATAAAATTTGATTCCAAAAGACTTCGGATTGAATCGTGCGGAAGATACAAAGACACCTCCCCCGAACCAAGAACCGTTGGAGCACGTTTCGGCACTTTGATTTTGCCCTTTTGAATACCCTCGTACATCAAGGTTTTGAATGCATAATAAATTAATCCCGAGGTATCCTTTATCGATTTCACCTTTGGTTGCATCGGATTCGACAAGTCAAACTCCAAGTATTGTGAAAGTTTTGTAACAAGTTGTCCAAGGTCGCTTGGTAAGGGTTCGGCTGGAAACTGGGGAGTGTATTCCTTTTTGCTGTTTGGAACTATACCAAACATAGCATTCCCACTTACTTTAATATATAAATTCCCAGTTCCTTTGTATAAATATGCCGAGGAAAAGAATCTTGCATTAGAAGTAATATTTACAACTTCGCCAAGAGGGTGAATATATGGAACTCCATTGAGTTCGAAAATACCTTTGCTGAGCGCGCGCGCAAGCAGTATCGTCTCGTTGCTTGCGTGCGGATAATTAAATTCGGCTTGCACATCATAAATGAGAAAAACAATGGTTAAAAATAATAAAGCAATACGTCTCATAGAAAGATTCCTATTTTAACAACTTACGTTTGATTAGTACATAGAAGGGCAAGGCGACTAAAACTATTATGGCGATAAAGAATAAGTCGAAAACTAATTTAAAAGCGACTCTAAAAAGAGCAAAGAATGAGTAAAAAATCAAAACCGAAACCCCAATTGCAAGAGCAAAAGCAATAATTTTTTTCACTAAATCCATATTGAACACCTTATATTATTTTTGAATCAATGCAAGATAATAAAATATTCACACATAAAACTAATTTTCACTAATTTTTAATTACTTTAACGTTCGATTCACCAAAAAGGCTGAATAATTTTTTTATGTTGTTTTCCGAAACCTCGAACTTGACATCTTCGGCAATATAGGCTTTTCGAGCACCATTGTCGCGAATTATGAATATGAAACGTTTGGAAGAATCTGGCTTGTTGCAAAGTTGGGATAATTGTTCAATTTTAGTCCGGTCGATTTCATTAATATTTAAATATATATGGAATCCCTGAATAAATTTGTTTGCAGCATCTTCGATTTGGTATATTTCATTAGCGTAGATTTTAAGAGCATTTTCCCGCATTTCCGGTTTCCCAATAATCAAAATAATATTACCTTCTTCTAAAAGTTCAAAATAACGAGCATAAATATCGCTCCATACAGTGCATTCAACCTTTGAATAGAAATCTTCAATATTTAAAAAAGCGTATTTTTGATTGTTTCTATCAATTTTAGTCGAAATTTGGGAGATAACCCCACAGATGCGCACAACGGAACTTTGTGAAAGTGTTTCTAAATCGTTTAATTTTGAAGTTGAAAGTAAATCGGCAAGCAGACGAAAACGCTCGAGCGGGTGCCCACTCAAATAGAAATTAAGAAACTCCTTTTCCCGAGCAAGTTTCTCTTTCAACGACCATTCCGGTATGTTGGGAATTTGAGGTTCCACAATAAATTCAGCGCTTCCTTTCGCATCGCCAAAAAGACTCGAGCCATCTTGAGCATTTGAATCCTGCAATTTGCGCGAAAACTCGAGGGCAGTGTCTATTGCTGCCAACAGCGGGGCCCGGCGGCGGTTTTCTATTGTGTCGAATGCTCCAGCAGAAATGAGTGCTTCAAGGACTTTCCGATTGATAACTCTTGTATCGACCCGGGAAACGAAATTAAAGAAGGAAGTAAAAGGCTTTTCCCGTCGAGCATTGACGATGGGTTCTTCGACGCGAGTTCCGACGTTCTTAATTCCAGCTAAGCCGAAAAGGATTGTTTTGTCGTCGGTTGCAACAAATCGACTAAACGAACGATTTACGTCTGGCGGGATAACATCGATTCCAAAACTGCGCGCCTCTTCGATAAGTTGGGGAATTTTTTCGGTGTTCGAAATTTCTGCGTTCATATTTGCGGCAAGGAATTCAGCTGGGTAATGTGCTTTAAGCCAAGCAGTTTGGTATGCAAGAAAAGCATAGGCTAACGAATGGGATTTGTTAAATCCATAATTTGCAAATCGCTCTATCAAGTTGAAGATTTCTATTGCCAGTTCTTTGTTAATCCCATTTCTTTGGGCTCCTTCTACGAACGCTGGCGCCATCTTCTCCATTATTTCTTGCTTCTTTTTACCCATTGCCCGACGCAAAATATCTGCTTCTGCGAGACTGAACCCGGCAATGTCGCGCGCCAACTGCATCACTTGCTCCTGGTAAACAATGATTCCATAGGTATCTTTGAGCGTTTGTTCCATCAATGGATGTAGATATGTTACTTCTTTCCTCCGATGCTTTCTATCGATATAATCGGGAATATTTGCCATTGGTCCCGGACGATAAAGAGCATTCATATCGCTCAGTTCAAGTATGTTATTGGGTTTCAATTGCCGAAGATAATCTTGCATCCCCGACGATTCAAATTGGAAAATTGCCAGTGTTTTGCCTTGCGAGAAAAGTTCGAATGTTGCCGGGTCGTCCAAAGGTATGTTATCTATGTCAATTTTTTCGCCATAGTTTTCTTCTATCATCTCAATAGTGTTGTCTATAATCGATAAAGTCCGCAGTCCAAGGAAATCCATTTTTATTAATCCGGCACTTTCGAGTTCGTTCATACTATATTGGGTTGAAATCTCGGGCATACCATTTTCGTTATTGCTGGATTGCAAATACAAAGGAACGAAATCACTGACGTCCCCGGGTGCAATTACTACCCCGGCTGCGTGAGTCGAAGTATGTCTATACAAACCTTCGAGTAAAAGCGAATACTCAATTAGTTGCCTTTTTTTGGGGTCTCTACTTTCTTTGAACTCCTTTAAATCGGGAAGTTCCAATGCTTCGGAAAGCGGGGTTACTTTCCCCATAACAACCGGAATTTTCGATGTAATTTTGTTTATTTCTTGGTGGTGGATTCCGAGAATACGTCCGACATCTTTCAAGACTGCTCGCGACGATAATTTCCCGAAAGTTATAATTTGTGCAACGGAATTTTCCCCATACTTCGATTTTACATATTCGATGATTTTATCTCTTTTAGTGTCGCAAAAATCAATGTCGATGTCAGGCATCGAGACCCTTTCAGGGTTCAAAAACCGCTCGAAAAGAAGCCCGTATTTCAGTGGGTCGATGTTTGTAATTCCCAATGCGAAAGCTACTATACTTCCAGCTACCGAACCACGACCGGGACCGACTCGAATGCCAAGGCGTTTCGCCGCTTCGATAAAATCCGCTACGATAAGGAAATATCCCGAAAATTGCATCTTGCAAATCACGCCTAATTCATATTCAGCGCGCCGACGGATTTCATCTGTAACTACACTATAACGTCGGGCAAGCCCTTCGAATGTTTTTTGCTCCAGAAGCTCGTCTAATGTCTTAGTTTGGGAATCTTCGGGAATCTTGAATTCGGGCATATAAATTTTTTTTGCAAAAGACAAATTACACTTCGCTTCAATTTCAAGAGTGCTTTCGATTGCTTCAGGAAAATCGGCAAAAAGAGCAACCATTTCATCGGTAGTTTTGTAGTAAAGTTCCGCAGAGCGGTAACGTAACTTTGTTATGTCAACTACTTCGTTTGGGTTTTCGCTTACAGTTTTTATGTTTAAATACACATTGTGTGCAATCGCATGTTCTCGCTTAATATAGTGGACGTCGTTTGTTGCAACGAGTTTTACCCCGAGTTCTTTTGCAATTTCGGGAGCATAACGAAGGATGGACTCATCTTCTGGAAGATGATGATTCTGTATTTCAATATAAAAATCATCGTTGAATAAATCTTTGTAATATTTGGCTTGCTCACGAGCCTTATCCAATTCTCCATTGACAATATGGGCACTTACTACTCCATTCAAGCATCCACTACAAGCGATAATCCCCTCGTGGTATTTTTCGAGTAATTCGCGGTCGATTCTTGGCTTGTAGTAGAATCCTTCAAGATGGGCATAGGTAGTAAGTTTTATTAAGTTCCGATAACCAGTTTCATCTTTTGCCAAAAGAAGTAAGTGGTAATAGTTTTTTTTCTTACTATTTTTTTTCCCCGCAATTTTTTCGAAACGACTACCAGTTGCAACATACGCTTCAAATCCGATGATTGGTTTTATCCCTTTTGCCTTGGCTTTATGGTAAAATTCCATACAGCCGAACATAACCCCGTGGTCGGTCAACGCTACCGACTTGTGTCCATTTTCGACAGCTGCACGCACCAAATCATCGACCGTCGCAGCCGCATCGAGCAAGGAATAATGTGTATGATTATGCAAATAAATAAATTCCATCTTTTA
>CAZPSM010000098.1:0-6933 GCA_964589125.1 uncultured Hyphomicrobiales bacterium
CTGGTTAATTTGTTAACCGGGAGAGGACTGCATGGATTTTGAACCGAAGTTATAACATATAAAAGAAGAAGAAGTATTTTTATCAATTTACGCATCGAAACAAATCAAATCTTTACCAAAGTATTATATGTATAAAAGCCATAAAAAGTTTCAATCGAAATATTTATAAACTTCGGCAGATTTAGGAATTTGGAAGGAAAAAGGCTGGCCAAATGCTACGTTGAAGTTAATTTCTTGGATTTCGATGGTAATCGAGCCTTTTCCTTCGGCAACTTGCATAATGTATCGGCGGGGCAATCGGTATCCATTGAACTCGGCATATTCCGGATAAAGAATATTTAAAACAATTTGGTCGTGGCTATTCTTCTTTTGAAACTGGAGGAGATGGGAATCATCCTTCGTATAAAGGAAAAAGTCGATAAAATCGATATCTCTCTTTGCAAAAAGTATTTTGCCATTAGAACTATTTTCGACCAAGGTAAGAGAATCCTTTGGATAGCATGCTTTCCCTTCGAAAAGGCGGACGAAATCGATGAAGGCAAGCGGAATTGTCGAAGCATTTTGAATGTTCTTGCGGTCCGACTTTCCAACGACAGCCCAATTATGTAAGGCTTCATAATATTGGAAATAGTCTTTGTTGGCAAAGACTTTACCCAAGAGTACACCCATTGGCCCAAAGAATGAAATTGCGGTTGAATCTTCGCCGGCAACTCGTGCAATGAATTGCGCGGTAAAGTTTAGCCCAGCCATAATAATTGTCATTTTCCCTTTGTATTGGATTGATTTGGGAAGAATGCCCGAAGAACCTGAGAGATTTATTTCGCCCGGAACTTGGCAAAAAGAAATTTCAATTGCAACAGGCAACAAAAGAAAAATCAACAGCGCTCGCAACATCCGAGTTACCCCAATATGAAATAATTACCAAAAAATTACGTATTAAAAACTTTAAATTAGCAAATTAACATATTTTTTCGTTATGGTTTATCTTACTAAGCGGGTAACTTTTTCGGCAGCACATCGTCTTTACAACCCTAAGTTTTCTGCCGAAGAAAATGCTAACATTTTCGATAAATGCAATAATCCCAACTGGCACGGGCATAACTATACGTTAGAAGTTACTATATGTGGAGTTCCCGACCCCGAAACTGGCTATTTAATTGATTTAAAAAAACTTAAGGCGATTATCAGAGAAAATATTATTGACAAAGTTGACCACAAAAATCTAAATCTCGATGTCGATTTTCTTCGTGGAATAATTCCAACGGTCGAAAATCTTGCCGTAGCTTTCTGGAAGGAACTGGAAAACAAAATTCCACAAGGGAAACTTCACAAAATTAAAATATTCGAAACCGAAAACAATTTCATCGAATATTACGGCGAACCAGTTGAAATCAAAAAATTTATGTAAATTAGAACTTGGTGAATATTTAACGATTTATAGCATCAATGGATACAAATTACGAAAACAACCATATTGACGATTTCGATACCGAAACCGACGAAATTCTTGCCGGATTTCCGACACACAATCAATGGGGGGAATTACTTTTCGAAGCAAATGGAAATGTTCCATTGTCAAAAGAAGAACGTGAGTTAATGGTTCAACGGTTAGAACAGAAATTCATCGAAGTTATGGAAATACTTCGTATATCCCGTAGAGACCCAAACTCTACAAAAACACCGCTTCGGATTGCTCGGATGCTTGTCAATGAACTTTTTCTTGGTAGATTCCAAGAACCGCCCAAAAGCACAATTTTCCCTAACCGGAAGAAAGTCAATGAACTTATTATAAGCAAAGGAATAACAGTAATGAGTGTGTGTTCCCACCATTGGCAACCGATTTCGGGCGATTGTGCTATCGGTTATATCCCAAACCAATACGTTCTCGGAGTTTCGAAATTGAACCGAATCGTTGATTGGTTTAGTCGTCGGGGGCAAATCCAAGAAGAGCTTGGTGAACAAATTGCCGATTATATAGAAAATCTTATAAAACCGAAGGCTCTTGGTGTCGTAATTCGTGCTCGGCACTATTGTATGATTGCTCGTGGTGTAAAGGGTAACGAGGAAAATTCGTTGATGATTACATCCGTTATGCGAGGTTATCTACTTGCCGATTTAAACTTGCGTAATGAGTTTCTGAATTTAATTGGAATGGGATACATAAAGTAAAGTTGGGTAAGTCGGTACCAAATTTAGCGTTCGAAAAAGACTTCTGGCAATTTGGACGTTTAGTTGCCGGGGTCGACGAAGCAGGCCGCGGAGCACTTGCGGGTCCAGTTTTTGCTGCCGCGGTAGTGTATCCACTAGACTATGAACCAGATTTCGAGGTCTTCGACTCCAAAACAATTTCGGCACGGAAACGGGAGGAACTTTACGAAAAAATCATTTCGTCGTGTTTAGCATACTCTATTGCAAAGGTCGATGCCGAGGAAATTGACGCAATAAACATTCTCCGTGCAACTTTCCGAGCAATGAAAATCGCAATAGAAAAAATCAGCCACCTTGAACCGTTTTGTTTAATCGATGGCAACAGGTTCGATGATGGTGGAATTCCACACAAAACTATAATCGACGGCGACGCTCGTTGTTTTTCTATATCCTCGGCTTCGATTATAGCAAAAGTTGAACGCGACCGCTGGATGATTAACGTTGCACACAAACTATACCCCGTCTATGGTTTCGACCATAATAAAGGTTATGGAACAAAGTACCATATAGAAAAAATCCTTGAATACAATGTAACTCCTTTGCATCGCAAAACTTACCTTTCGAAAATCATAACAACCAAAAGGCAAACTGGCTTAATATAGAAAAATGCAGGAAACCATATAAGACAATATTTAATTTAGAATGTCGTTTTTCTCTAAACAATTTTGGAGGTCTAAACTATGGCAACAGAACTTGCTCCACAGACTCTGTTTCGTTTGCCTTGGAACCTTGCAGATAACGCCATTTCGTGGCTGGAACCAACCTATGCTTGTAATATGTATTGCGATGGATGCTACCGCGAAAACCGCAAAGGTTCCCATAAGCCTCTTGAAGAAGTCGCGAAAGAACTCGACCTTTTCGCTCGACTCCGTAAAACCGATAGCATCTCGATTGCTGGCGGCGACCCGCTTACTCACCCTCGGATTATTGATATTGTTCGGATGATTGCTGAACGTGGCTGGAAGCCGGTAATCAACACAAACGGCGGACTTCTGACAAAGGATTTGCTTATTCAATTGAAAAAAGCGGGCGCCTGGGGGTTTACTTTCCATATCGATAGTTACCAGAACCGTCCACATTGGCGAGGTAAAAACGAGTTGGAATTGAACGAACTACGACTCCACTATGCAAAAATGCTTGCCGATGTTGGCGGGTTAACTTGTTCTTTCAACTCAACGGTTTATCCCGAAACAATTCATTACGTCCCCGAACTTGTTCGTTGGGCACAAGAACATATTGATATCGTTAACATTATGGTTTTTATAATTTACCGCTCTGCTTCATTAGACAGTAACTTCGATTATTATGCAGGGAATAAAAAGGTAACTTTCGACGATATTACTTACGTGAAAGAACAAGAAACTCGTCGTACGAATGTTACATCCGAAGAAATAATTGATGAAATTCGGAAAGTTTATCCCGATTTTCAACCATCGGCTTTTTTGAACGGCACACATCTGCCCGATTCATACAAATGGCTACTTACCGGTAGAATGGGGAACAAACATCAGATTTTTGGATACGTTGGCCCAAAATTTATGGAACTTGTCCAAAATATCAAGCATTTTCTCACTGGAAGTTATCTTGCATACTCATCGACGGCGATGCAAAAACGGGGTCGTTTGTTCTTCCTTCTTGCTCCCTTCGACAAAGGTATCCGCAATATTGCAAAAAACTATTTCAAAGCTTTGCTGACCAATCCAAAAGCCTTTTTTAAACGTGTCCATTACCAGTCAATTGTGATTATTCAACCGATTGACATTTTGCCCGATGGTTCAACAAATATGTGCGACGGGTGCCCCGATATTACTGTGTGGAACGACCGATTGGTTTGGTCCTGCCGAATGGAAGAGCAATTGAAGTTTGGCACCCAGGTCTATGTCGTTCCAAAGGTAAAAACTAAAGAAGAATTAATACCTTCGAAAGTAATGGAACCGAAATAGCATATTCGCTCTTTTCTTTTAGTTAAATTTTCCAATGTGTTGTTTAGTTGCTTTGATTAAGGATGTTTCGAGTAGTTATCCCATAAATTCGCTTTCTTTGTGCTATTTACTTTTTTAGAAAAATGAAAACAAAATATATTATAATATACGATGGGGAGTGTGGAATTTGCAACTACTTTGCTGGTTGGGTAGCAAAAAATTCTTCTGCAAATGTATTTGAAATTCTCCCATATAAAAAAGTAGATTCCAATACTTTGCCCAGCGGATATACCCCAGAACTTGCTATGGAAACTGTTTTGTTGGTCGAACATTCTACGGAAAGAGTTTATAGCAAAGCCAATGCTGTGTTCTTAATTTTAAGGCACACGAAAGGCTTCTGGAAGATAACAGGTAGATTATTCGGTAATAAGTTTAGTAGCTTGTTCTTCAATCCTTTATATAGTTACATTGCTCGGAATCGAAGCAGAATATCGCGAATCTTGGGGTTACAAAACTGTCGGATAGATAAGTAGAAATTCAATATATTCCTTGCCTACTGACCTTTGAAGAAGAAATTGTGTCCACCTTCGCTATTGTAGGAGCAGATTTAGAATCTACTCCTACATTTCATTTACACAACAAATTGATAAAAACACAACTATTGATTGAGTTTCTATTCAACTTTTTGAATTGCGATAACTTTTACATTTCCATCGAGTTCAGCAACGAGATAAAGCACCTGATTTGCCACCCCTGAAAGCGAGTAGTTCAGAAGCGTCTCGCCGGTAATAAGTTCGCCCTCGTATATGATTCCAACACGCTCACCAATAACGTTTGTTAAATACAGTCTTGCTTTGGCAATATTCACTCGGGAGTTCAAAACAATCGAAACGTTATCCACACACGGATTGGGTGTAACAAAAATATCGACAAAATCCGATGGTCGCAGAATGTCTTCAACATCGGAGGCATTTTCAACCCAAGCGATTGAACGTGTAACGAGTTTTGCTCGGATTTGCTCGTTGGCAATAATATATGGATTTAAGCCTAATAATACTGCTCTCGATTCCGGAAATTGCACTTTGACAGCGAAAATTGAATCCTTGGATTTGGCAAATGTCATAACCGGAGTAGTCGTCAAAGGATTAGTAATTCGGTAAAGAGGCAGCAAAAATCTTATTAAGTATCCTTGCACCTCATTGCCAAAATCACCACTAATCGGGTCACCCTGCACACCCGCCAAAGTAACAGGCCACGGAGCCTGTCCATAACCTTCACGGCAATAGGCTATGAACTGAACGCCGAGCAAAGACAGAACATTGTTGGAATATAACCCAGAAGTTATTTTGCCACCACAAATTACAACATTAATATGATTGTAAATAGCATTGAGTATCGAATTAGCAGCAGAAGTGGTAACTTCGCCAGTAGTGCTACCATTCCAAACAATTGTTTTAAGAGAATTCAGTTGGGGAAATATGTTTTCGAAAGCATTGGAACTCAAATTGTAGAACTTTCCTGTTGAATTCCCTCTATCGATTATAGGGAGAATCGAGTGTGTAGTTTCGCCGCCGAGTATATGCAGTCTTTCTACACCTCGATGGACAATAGTCATCGGCTGAGTCTGAAGCAAATTCTGTTGCCCTTGAACCCGTAAAGATAGTGAAATATCGGCAACGCCGGCGGTTGTTCCTATTGTAACCATAACATGAACCACTTCTTTGGAGCGCGACGGAACGGTTATCTCGACTCGATGCCCTTCTATTTCAACATTCCAATCTTGTGGAACGGAATTTGGAAAATCAAAGGCGATGGAAAACGTTGCATCAGATTGAGTATTGTTCAATACTTGAACAGCAAACGAGACAACATCGCCCGTATTCCCAACTTTGAACGAATCAAAGAACATTGGAATAAGTGCATAATCGGGTTCTTTGGGTTTGGATTGCCGTATTGTCCATTCCGCTTGAAGCACTTCTTTTGTGTTATCGTCTTGAATGAAAGCCACTGCATACAGGTCGTCTGCAAAAGTGGAGTCCACAGCAAAGTCGAAGTCGAACGATTTCGATTCTCCGGCTTCGAGACTGATGTTAGTTCCATTAGCATCGGGGAGCATGCGCCGAGCAAGGAAGAAGAAGTTTTTTTCTCCGTTATTCCCAGCGTTGCTATAATAATGTTCTTCCTCGCAAACGACGATGCGAAGTTTTTTATCGGAAAACTTTACAAGCGAAGAAACATCCACGTGGACCGACCCACTACCATTATTATGCTGCATTGTAAGTATAATTGTAATTGGAGAATAGAAGGGTTGTCGCGCAAGTTCAGCAGATAAAGCAGTGGTATCGGCAACGGCACCAGCATACCAATTACCCGATGAAGGGGCTATTTTCCCGGCAATTCGCCCCGAAGGAACACCATTAATCCCATAATACTTGATTCTTGTTTGATTCATTAAAGTATCGTAAAGATACATTGGGTCCTTTGAGCCAGGCCACCAAGCATGATAGATAACCGGCACTATTCTTTCTATATTTCGAGCAATCCATTCTTGAAATAATGGATTCTGAGAAGCACAAGGACCACACGAAGCATTAGTTGCCTCTTCGACCAATACTTTTCGTATAGATTGAGCAGGAAGCAAAAGGCAACCGAACATAAAAACTAAAAAGAAAAAGAGTAAGAAACGTTTCATAGTAACCCCCAGCACCAAATTAACTTAAAAATGCAACTTAATAAAAAAAGTAATTAATTGCAATAACTTTAATTATTTTTATGCTTAAAGCGTTGAATATTACCACCTTAC
>CAZPSM010000099.1:0-958 GCA_964589125.1 uncultured Hyphomicrobiales bacterium
CCCAATAGATTTTGTTATAAGGAAGAATATGCTCTTATCGGGGTCAGGAGTTAGTGATACAAATAGCATAACGTTATCGGCGCGGGGAAGGTTTTTTATAGTACGAAATAATTCAGATACAGTTTTTTTTCCAATTGGAGGTGGTATAGATTGGGCAACATATATCGGGGACCTGGATGTAGAAGTTTACTATTATAATAATTTAGATGTAGCGATTGATTATGTTAGGTTGGAATCGCCGAAGGCGAGGGAAATATTTCGAGGTAAATACGATGGGTGGGCGGCAAAATATCTAAAATGGTATTTCGATGGCTGGCGTCGTCGCGATACATCGATGTTGAAAGATTCGATAGACAATTGGTGGTATTGGAAAAATTTTTATCCTTTTTGGGCATACGATTCAGTTGGGAAGAAGTTGCATCGATTCTTTTTAGCTGAGGAATTAAATGCGAGTTTTTGGCCTGCCTATCGATACTTCAATATGCTGGTTGATACTTTTGCTACGACTGCTCTGGGTATAAACCCTGGAACAAACCCACTCGAAGAAAAATGGAAGGTTGAGCATCTTTTGCACGCAACTGGATTCAAAGGATTTTATAACGAATCGAGCATCGGTTTTTCGGTCGAGCAAGCTGCCCCATATATTAGACTTGCTTATGATGCTCATAACTTATGGGGTCCAACTTATTACCGTTGGTCGAAACAATTTATGAATCTTTCCTCGGGGTATGCTGGTGGTGGTATTATGGATACTATGGGGCGAATAGATACCAACAATACACATAAAATTAATTCAGCTGGTATTTTAGGTGATTCATTAAATTCACACTATGAGTTGTGGTGTGGGAGCAGAGGAAATACCTGGCAAGATTATACCGATATGACTTTTGTTGGTTACCCCCCAGATACAGTAATCAGCTCTCGACCACCCTGGACGATACGCAGTCCTCTCTTCAGT
>CAZPSM010000099.1:974-6158 GCA_964589125.1 uncultured Hyphomicrobiales bacterium
TACCTTTATCTTTTTTACTTCAAACAAGCTCCATTACTATACCAAAAATATCCCTGGTGGAATTTTTCTTGGTTGGGTTCTTTCCGTTGGAAGGGATATAAGCACCCTTATTATAAAGATACCTTGAACGACAGTCCTTCGATATATGTAAATGGTTTTTCTCTTGGTATTCTTGAGTCTCGACCAAAAACTGGTGAGGAAGCTCGATTAATGTTTTACACTCCGCTATTGCTGGGGAGCAAGGGTTTATCGTATTGGCAAATTTCTGCTGAACCTACAGGCATAGGCAACGATAATACATTTGGGACTGTTTATCTTGGTCCCCTTATCAGAGATACGGTTGGTTTGACCCCAGATTCAATGATTTATTCAACACGGTTTATGGGGGACTATTTTCGACACAACTCGCATCCTGTTATTGACACAATAATTAAGCGAAACGCTATGTCTCGACTCGATTCAGTATATAACTTAACTACTATGAATATTGATAGTAATCACATATATATTGGACCTATGTCCACACGAGCCGAGACTTCAAAATTGTTTAAATGGATTTCCTCTGTTGAAGATACTTTGATTAATTTGAGATTGGTGTCGGCATATTATAAAGGAGCAAATCGGCTCTATTCCCAAGACCCAATGATAGCGCCCGATACACTTATGAGATACTTTTTGAAGTTCGATAGTGTGAAAACTCGAAGGTTCGACAGCACTGCTGTTGAACCCGACTCTCAGAAATATGTTTTCCTTTCGCTTTTTGCCTATGGCAACGATACGCTTCGACCAAACTCTCGAACCTTTTATCTTGGAGTGCTCAATCCACGGACTGACCCACTGGTTCGAACATTCGATACAATTCGCAACGAGCAAGGCGAAATTCTTTTCATTGATAGTTCGATGAAGTTCTACTCGACGGCAGAATATGATATTGGCGTTCGCTATGGCAATTACACACACATCTGGAATCCCTCGACGAGCAACTACCAATGGCGTGATACATCGTATTGGCAATCGTTGTGGTGGCGTCGGCAAGGAGCAAGAGAAATCCGAATACCATTAAAAGTTCCTATGGATGAGCTCCTTTGCTCTTGTGGTTATCCTGCTCATTATACGGTTCGAGTAACAGAATTAGGAGCAAGTGATACAAATCTGAACAAGGAGTTTTGGCGTGACCCACGCTATTATCATCGTGTAGATACAACGTTGTATGGCTACGCTGGTGGAGAAAATTATTATTCGCCGTGGCTCCCTCGTGATTATACATTAAAAGTTCGACTTCTCCCCGGCGAGGGGAAAATACTGCGAGTAACGATTAGTCATGAATGCCCATCTCTTATGACTGGACTAATGCTTCCAATAAGCCAAATTAAAATCGTTACGCATCCTATTGGACGCGTTCAGCAGTGGCGACGGGATAGCGTTTATCACCATCTTGTCTATTACCGAAAAGACACGCTGACGGGTCGTTCCAAGGTTTACTATCGACGTAGTTTACCACTTTATCCCGATTCTACGATAATTCCGAAACTTGAATGGTCGCCCGAAATTTGCCTTTCTGATAGTATTCGTTGTTGGCGTGAACCAGAACGAGTCATAACGAATGCAGATTGTGGATATCCATCACTCGTTGTTCGTTATGATTCCATATCGGAGGAGACAAAAGTCTATGTTACTTTTGTTTGCCGCGATTCCGATAGTCTTACGAATTTCAACGACTGCTTCTACTCGAACGAACCACGGTATAATTGTCCAAACAGCAATTACACGGTCATAGCAGAATGTATAATTAACGCAGACGCTCCAATTCAAAACATCCCCCCATCGCAGGCGATTCATTGGGCTTGTGGCGACGATGTTGAGGTTTGGGGTGTTCCGGTGGTAAATGCTTCACGTTATGGGAATTATTACGTTTGGGCGGATTCGGTTTGGGGGATTGTCGCCAGCTACAAACGTCCTTGGCAAACGGAGTTTCCTATTGGGTTTAATTTCAATATGTCTTCGTTCAAATTTAATACTAACGGAATAGCAATGAATCCGTCGCTAACATCTTATTCCAGAATATTTTACAACGAAGATGGGACACCAATTGTTTGGCAGGAAAAGAGCAATGATAACGGCTTTTACAACATTTATTATTCGTTATTAAAAGTTGATACAACTGGGCTCTTTGTTCGGCACTATCTACCAAGTGGTGTTGGCAATAATAATCCTGGCTTCGTTTTCAACACGGATTCGTCTATTGTGGAACTTGGGTTAGGCACTGAACTTGCTGAGCTACCTGTTGTTTATAGGGATGTTAAGGATAGCCTTCAAGCACCCGGACCGGGACAGATTTTGGATTTGGTTGCTTGGGGAGCACAACGAACGGATACCGTTCCGAACTGTCGGTTTATTCGAACTATCACCTTACAACATTTTATAAATAACGGGGAGATTATGACAACAAGCATTAAGCCAAGAGTAGCACTACATACCGATTATGTGAATTTTAACTTACGTTATCCAGTGCTATCGCAAGGCTCTTCGGGCTCAGTAGAAAATCATCAGGGTCCAGCAATTTTAGAAACAATCGTCGAAGATAGTTGCCCCAACGTAGCGAACTTCGACAAAAAGGTTCTGCACATTCCATATGACTATTTCATTGCCGAATCACCATATTCTGAATTGATTCATAGTGGAGCATCCCTGGTTCAACTTTCTCGTCGCCCGTTCGTTTCGATTCAAAACGATTGGTGGCAAAATTTACGTTTGCTACAAAAGGACACTTCCATTGCTGAATTTTGTGCTTCGACGCGAAAATTTTGGCGTCGACGAGACGAAGAGCCTAAGCCTTTCGTTTTCTTTGGCTTTTGCAATGCAAATAGCGTAACATCTTTCTCCAATATCGCTTTGGATGGAAAATATTTAAAATGGGATACGGAAAGTATATTTCCAGAGTTAGATTCAGTTCTTAAGTATAAGTTTATACCTTTTACTCAAAGGAATACATTTTCAACAGAATGGTTCCAAGTGAAGGACCTATCTCGTCTAAATTTTATAGTTAATAAAACAAGCGACAATCCATTCAGTGTTATTCTCGAAAGGCAAAGCGATAGAAGAAGGAGTAATTTGCCGATTGGATTAGGTGCCGGTTTTAAGGTTCGCAATCTCGCTTATCAACTTTTGAATCGAACGCCCGAGGAGAAATATCGAGTCATTATCGCACAAAATGACTCGGGAACACAATTCTGCCAAGAAATTATTCTAATGCCCGACCCATTTGCCGAAGAGAACAGCCCAAAAGGAACTGACAGCGATGTGCCGGTATTCGATTTGGGAAGTATGGAAGCAAATGCTAATTACAACAATGATATTCTAGTTCTGGTTTATCCTAATCCAGCTGTCGAACGAGTTTATGTAACTGCTTTTTTGCCTGTGGAATATTTAAAAGAAAACAGAAACGAAAATTTGAACAGAGAAATTCAAATATTTAATTCAATCGGCAATAAAATATACGAAACCACGGCTCTTTCTGGCAAGACCGTTGTGCTACCTACCTCTGCTTTATCAGTAGGATTACATTACATAATTGCAGCAACAACAAAGTCTTACGAATTGAATCCCAGAGGTTCTGCTTCGGTTTTAATTTATAAGTAATTTGCGAAAACCATACAAAATGCTGCGTTCTTCGCATAACACAGAGATAACACAAATGGGGGGCTTTTACAACCCCCCGAACATATAACTCAAAAAAGGTGTGAAATGGAAAAGAAAGAAAACCAAGAGCAAAATTACGAAAAAATTGAAAAAGAAAAAAAAGAACAAGACACGACCCTTATAAAAAATCTAATCGAAAACTATTATCAGCAAAACGAACAGCAAACAATAAGGATTGTGGAAGTTTTAAATGGAGCAATTAATATATCGGTGGGGCAAGTATTCCCCAACTTATTTCATTGGTTTCTAGATTATGGTTTTAATGTTGGATACTATATCCCAGAAAGAGAAATCCATCTTAATATTCCGCCAGACAAGCCCTTAACTCTTTATATTGCTTCTCCTATAGCAAAATTTGAGCAATTTAAACTCGTATTCGACCAACTTACCTTATTCTCGTCTTTAAAACTTAAAGAAGATGAGATTACCGAATTTAACAGGGTTATTCAAATTGAGGAGTATTATCTTCTCACTACTGTTAGTGTTATTCCCCGGACTTTACCTCAATTACAACTCTCCAATGATATTAGGGTATATTTTCTATATATCTATACTTATTTTTTCCTTACCTATATTTTACCTAATAGAAACCTTTTATTGTCCAACATATGGGAGATTTTCTATTGCGAAGCACAAGGTTGGAATGTATTACCACTATTTGCCTTCCTTGTCAAAAACTTTATGCACCCTTTGATTGCAAAATTTGCATTAGAAATAGTAAGAGAAATCCTGTTATATCAAACAGTAATTAACTTCTTTAATTTACCGCCGGAACATATACATTCTTATCTATTAATATACTCTCAACATCTTGATACATTATCATTATCTTATAAAAACAGATTTTTTGTGAACCCTAAGTTTAAATACCAAACGCTTGTAAAATACGCAAGGTATCTCCAAACTCTATTCCAAAATAGTTCGATTAACGAAATTCTAAGTTGCCTGCTAGATACTATTGCCTCGTGTCCCTCTATCCCATCAGATGGTGTAAAACAGCAGTTTAAGTTTAACCCTATTAAAGGCAAAATTAATGATATTCGAGCCATCTTTAACGACCTTGCAATAAACTTACTCGAAAATTATCCGAAAGATAAAGAAAATTTTCTCAAACAACTCGAAAAAACTTTTTTTTCTTATTCCACCAATATCAAAAAGGCATATAGTAATGACCACCTTACTTCAATAAGCAAACAAACAAAAGACTTTATAGACAATCATTAAAAATTTTTATTGATTTTTAAAAAGATATTTTAGGACTGATTTTTTCCCTAAATTTCCCCCGTCAATATAACCCTTTTACTCTCAACAACTTACAAACCTCCATTTTTTCCAATCTTTACCCTTGTGAATTCCATTGAGGTAAGTTAAGTTTGTGAGTGTCAATTAGTTAACGGTGTTTAAATATGAATAATGATTGGCTTTCTAAATTACTCGAAAAAATCCAAAAAATCGACGAGTTGGAACAAAGGCTCAATGAGATTG
>CAZPSM010000099.1:6191-6889 GCA_964589125.1 uncultured Hyphomicrobiales bacterium
CGTTATATCCCCCTCTCTGCTTGGTTGCAGAAATATAATGTTTGTGTTGCAACGCTGTGGAAACTACGTAAGAAGGGGCTCGTCGATTCTCGAAAAATTGGAAAAAAAGTATACGTGCTCGATAAGTTTCCTGGATAATCTCAAAAAAGGTGTATAAAATGGTGCATTATACCCTAAAACAAGGAATGCTGTTAAAAAGTTTCTCAAATAATTTCAAAGAGGTAGGCAATGGAGAAAAAATCAATGCGAAACGCTGGAGAATTTCTCAATAACATTGACAAACATGTCAAATGGTATAAGCCCCCTACTTCTTTTGAAGATAGCGAAACGGAGAAAGAAAATAGAAGTTTAGCGAACCTACCTACTACCGCAGAAGAGCTCAGCAAACGAGCAGAGCCCGTCGCGACCACCAATGGAGGCAACGGCAAAGAGAATTGGTTGCTTGCTAACCCTAAAATACAAAAGGCTTTTTTCCACTTCAAACAAGCACTGCCCTTACTCTATGATGTTGTTTTTGTGAAAGAAAAAGGATGGCATTGGTGGAATTATTGTGTTTATAAAAGCATTACAGAAGAAGAAGTTGTTAACATTACTGTTAAACGGCTTCAATCAAATTATATCGAATTAATAAAGCAAAACCCCCACGATAACGACTTGGTTCGTAAACTCGAAGAAGTAAATAACGTAACCATCGTTCA
>CAZPSM010000100.1:0-5093 GCA_964589125.1 uncultured Hyphomicrobiales bacterium
CCTTTCCAAATAGATGGTATTGTTATCAAAGTAAATTCATTGCATCAGCAGGAGCGTCTTGGAGCAGTGGCTCGTTCTCCTCGTTGGGCTGTTGCATACAAGTATGAAGCTGAAAAAGCCGAAACTGTTTTGAAAGGCATAACACTTCAAGTTGGTCGAACTGGAATTGTTACGCCGGTAGCAGAATTAGAGCCAGTGTTTCTGGCCGGCTCGACTATAAGCCGTGCAACTTTGCATAACGCGGACTATATCGAAGGACTCGACTTGCGTATTGGCGATACCGTCTATGTCGAAAAGGGAGGCGAGGTAATCCCAAAAGTTACCGGGGTTGTTCTCGAAAAACGGCCCCCCGAGGCAATAAAATTTGTTTTCCCCGAACATTGCGATTGTGGTTTAAATGGTAGATTAGTTCGACCGATTGGCGAAGTCGCATATTATTGCGAACATCCCGAATGCCCTTGGCAATTGCGTCGGCGAATCGAACACTTTGTTATTCGCGATGCTATGGATATAGAAGGAATGGGGGAAAAAGTAATAGACCAATTGGTTTCGCTTGGCTATTTAAAGAACATTGCTTCGATTTATGAACTAAAAAAATACCGCGATGAACTTATTTCATTGGAACGATGGGGCGAAAAGAAAGTCGATAATCTTTTGCAAGCAATCGAAGAAAGCAAGAAACGACAACTCCATAGGCTCATTTTTGGGCTCGGGATAAGATTCATCGGGGTCGGGGCTGCAAAATTACTCGCAAATCATTTCCGAACATTGGATAAACTCGCAAAAGCAACGAAAGATGAATTACTTTCGATTTACGAAATCGGGGAAAAAATGGCTCAATCTATTATCGACTTCTTCAGCGACGAAAAAGAACTTGCAATTATTCAACAATTGAAAGAATTTGGATTAAATACAATTGAAGAAATTAGCGAAGAAATTGCTAAACCGTTCGAAGGGTTAACATTCGTTTTAACGGGCGAACTACAAGCCTTCACTCGTAGCGAAATAAAGGCTAAAATCGAATCGCTCGGTGGAAAGGTGGCTGGTAGCGTTAGCAAAAAAACCAACTATGTCGTCGTTGGAGAAAACCCCGGTTCGAAATACACAGAAGCGTTGAAATTAGGTATCAAAATTCTTCGCGAAAAAGATTTAGTCGGAATGCTCGGACACACATCATCGTATTCTTTCGACAAAGGAAAATTGTTTTAGTTTAAGGTAAAAGTTATGAATTTGACAAAGTTCCAAAAACTTCTAATTTCGTTATGGTTAGTGGGTATCGTGCTTTGGATTGGTGGTTCATTGGTTCGGTACATTATCGCCTACGATATTTTCGAACCGGGTACACAGCTCGAACTAAGAAAAAGTTTATCGGAAAAAGAAATTCTTCTTGGGGTTCGGCACTTCTCTATTGGAACTGCTTATACCGGAACCGGATTTGCTGTTGCATTCTTATGTTGGTTTATTCTTTTGCCTTCGTTCACAAAGAAGTTTAAACTGCAAGGATGGCTGTTTATGAGTTCTGTCCTGTTCGGACTTGCTTCGATATTTGAATTTATTTTGTTATATATGGATATAAGGCTTTCGACCTATATTTTTTGGGCTCCATTACTGCACTTCAATTCATACGAAATACAAACGTTTTTCTATAACCGAATTAAAAATTTGAGTTTTATGTTCGTTTTCAATTGGTTTGCAGTTGCAACAATCCTGTTTTTTATTGTTTTCCGCCCATTAACTAAACAGCAAGTCCATGAAGATTAAAGAGTTATACGAAGAGTTATTGGAAATTGCTAAATCAATAGGTTTTTCCATAAAAAAGGATAATGGAAATTTCCGTGGCGGAGCCTGTCTTCTTTACGATGAAAAAATCATTCTTCTCAATAAGAACGTGCCTTTAGAAACCCATATCAATATTATTGCAAATGCAATAGCACCATACATCAATGAAATTTTTATCAAACCAAAAGTTCGGGAACTAATTGAAAGAGAAATCGATAAAGGTTTTAATAACACCATTGAAATAATTGTTAAAAATCAGGAGGAATAATGGAAGTTAATCTTCGGCTCGACCGAAATATGCGAATTATCGCAACGAACAAATTAGGACTGGAAACTGTCTTCGATACTCATCCAAGTGTCGGTGGGGAAGATACTGCCCCAACACCGATGGAGGTTACGCTTATGTCGCTGGGTGCCTGTACATTTATGGATGTTATAAGTATTGTCCGTAAGAAACGAAAAACAGTTGCCGGAATGAACATAAGAATAATAGCGGAACGAGCAAAGGAACACCCAATGGTTTATACAAAAGTACATTTAGTTTACGAGTTGATAAGCCCCGATGCTACGATAGAAGACTTGAATCGTGCAATTGAACTTTCCCAAACAAAATATTGTAGTGTTTCTGCAATGTTTAAAAAAGCGGGTTGCGAAGTTACTTGGGAAGCGGTATTGAAACAACCGGAGTAGAAACGAGTGTTATTTCTACTTTCTTAGTTTAAATAATACCTCTGGTATTTCTCTATACATTTTTTCAAGAATTTGAACAGCATTCAACGCTGCTCCTTTGCGGACGTTATCGGCAACGACCCAAAGGAGCATACCATTTTCGACCGCGGGATTTCGTCGGATTCTTCCTATGTAAACAAAATCAGTGTCTTTTGCTTGTATCGGTGTTGGGTAGTTTTCTTTATCAGGTTCGTCGATAACTTTAATACCTTCGGACTTTGCAAGAATCGACTCTATTTCTGGTAACTCGAAATGTGAATAGGTTTCGAGCGAAACAGATTCGCAGTGGCTTACCACAACTGGAATACGAACACAAGTGGCAGAAATCGGAAGATTTGGCAAACCGAGAATTTTCCTTGTTTCGTGCATAACCTTCGTTTCCTCTTCGCTAAATTCATATTTTCCCGGTATCGAATGGAATATTATATTGAATGCTATAGGATGTTTCGAGAGTGTAGGCTCTACTTCATTAGTTCCAATTTCGTTTAGTAGTTTATTTATACCCTTTTGACCTGCTCCACTTATAGCCTGATAGGTGGCAACTTCTACTCGTTTAAGACCGAAGTTCTGTTTAATTGGGTTCAACGCAACCACTAATTGAATGGTAGAACAATTAGGATTGGCAATAATCCCGTTGTGCTTTTCGACCTCCGGAAAATTTACCTCAGGAACAACAAGAGGAACGTCGGGATGCATTCTCCAATAACTACCATTGTCTATTACTAAACATTTTTGTTCAACAGCACGTGGGACATGAGTTTTGCTTGCATCCTTCCCTGCGGAAAACAATGCAACATCGAATGAAGAGAAGTCAGCGGTTTGCACATCTTCTACTATTAACGTTTTATTTTTGAACGGTAAGGTAGTTCCCGCACTTCGCGAAGTAGCGAACAACGAAATTGATTCAATTGACAAAAACGAATCCTCGAGTATTTTCAAAAATGTGCGCCCGACCAATCCTGTTGCACCAACGATTGCTATTCTCAATGGTTTCATATTATTTCTTCAGCAATTTGTTTCTTTTTGAACTCTGGGTAAAATATTCTTTCTATTGAACTACACTTTCCATTGTTTGGGTTGACTTCGAAGAATACCCCTGCAAGGTGAATATCGCCGGTTGCTGGGAAAAATTTGTGTGGCGTTTGCAAAATGAAGCGCTTCAGAGCTATTTCATATTTCATACCCAGCACGGAATCATAGGGTCCAGTCATTCCAACATCAGAAATGTAGGCAGTCCCGTTTGGGAAAATCCTTTCATCCGAAGTTTGAATGTGGGTATGTGTTCCAATCACAGCGGAGACGCGGCCATCGAGATAACGAGCAAGAGTAATTTTTTCAGCAGTTGCTTCGGCATGGAAGTCAACAATTATAATCTTTGCTTTTTCTTGTAAGTCGGCAAGAGCTTTGTCGGCGCTACGGAAAGGGCAATCAATCGCTTGCATAAAGGTTCTTCCCTGGAGGTTGATTACAGCAATTGAAAGATTATCGTTTACCTGATAAATATTGTAGCCTTTGCCCGGGTTCCCCGATGGGTAGTTCAAAGGGCGAAGAATCTTTTGGTTTGTTGCAAGCAAAGGCCTCGATTTCCAGTTATCCCAAATATGATTACCCGTTGTTAATACATCAAATCCAGCAGTAAAAAGTTGCTCGGCGATTTCTTCGGTTAAACCTTTACCTTGGTCTGCATTTTCAGCGTTACCTATTACAAAGTCGGGTTGATACTTTTCGATGAAAATGGGAAAATAATTCGATATTGCATAGAGCCCCGCGTCTCCAAAAATATCCCCAATGAACAATATCCTTATAGTTTCGTATTTCAATTTAAATTTATTTATTAAAAATTTGCAATTTAGTAAAAAATATAGAGATATTTGGAGCAAATATGAAGATTTATACAAAAACAGGGGACAGAGGGGAAACAAGTCTCTTCAACGGTACAAGGGTTCCGAAAAGCGACACTCGGGTAGAAGCCTATGGCAACGTCGATGAACTTAATGCATATATTGGATTGATTACTACATTCGATATACCCAACGATACGCGCGAGGTTTTGGAAGAAATCAATCGTGTCCTATTCGAAATTGGAACCGATTTGGCAACACCTATCGATAATTCAAAGAAAATAAAGAGAGTTAAAAGATTAGATGATGAGCGTATTAATTTTTTGGAGGAGAAAATTGACCATTATTCAGCTAAGCTTCCCGAACTTCGGAATTTCATACTGCCCGGGGGTTCGAGCGAATCAGCTTGGCTACACATTGCACGAACCGTTTGCCGTCGAGCCGAGCGCCGAGTTGTTGAACTTTCACAAAAAGAAGAGACAAACGCAAATATTGTAGTATTTTTAAACAGATTGTCGGATTTCCTATTTGTAATGGCAAGATACATTAACTTTGTCAAACATATCGAAGATGTTATTTGGAAATAAGTAATTAATGCCTTAAATTTGCTTTTTTGGAAGTCTATATGAGTAAACTTGTTTATATAATATTTGTATTTGCAACTTTGAATCTAAATTTTTTGCTTGCCCAGGAAAGCAAACTCGAAGGTTCCCAAAAGGAGGGTCGCTCGAAAGTTGGGGTGCT
>CAZPSM010000100.1:5120-6507 GCA_964589125.1 uncultured Hyphomicrobiales bacterium
TTCTTCGATAAAAAGCTCAAAGCTCAAAATGAACAAGCCCTTGAAGAATTAATTCGCAATAGCCCTCTCCAAAAAAAGAAGGAAGAACTCGATAAGTTGATTTCCGAAACTAAGCGAGCGAATCTGTTATATGGGCAAATTAAAGCATACGAACCAGTTAGTAGCGATATTGTTTCGGAGTCATACATTCGGATACGCTATTTGGCTTATCATACCGATTTCCCTATGCGGTGGATTTTTACTTTTTATAAATCCCCCAAACTGGGATGGATAATAGTTAACATTCGTTTTGACGATTTGAGTGACTTTTTCTTCAAAGAAGATTAAATCTATTTATTTTTCCTTTTATTTCGTCCTATTATTTTTTAAATAATGAATCGAAAATGCATTTTCTGAATCCTTTATACTTGATTGGATTGGTGGCTGCGAGCATCCCAATCATCATCCACTTGCTTATAATCCGAAAGAATAAAACTATCGAGTTTTCAACTATTCGGTTTCTAAAAGAGTTGCAAAAATCCCAAATCAGGCGCCTAAAGTTAAAGCAAATTCTCTTGCTCGTTCTTCGAACTTTGCTCATTGCTTTTATTGTTCTTGCCTTTTCGAGACCGGTCATTAAAAGCAATCTCCCCTTTTTAGGTAATTACTCGAACTTATCGGCAGTCGTGATACTCGACAATTCGTTCTCTATGGATATTTCCGACGAAAAGGGAAACCGTTTTCGCCAAGCAAAAAGATTTGCTGAAAATTTCATACAAAGTTTAAAGGATGGCGACCAGATTTCGCTCATTTTTACAACAGACCGCGAACATTCGAACGGGTTTGTCAAAGATTTCGATTTCGTTCGAGAACAAATTGCAAGAAGCCAAATTTCCTTGTTGCCTTCCTCGTTTGAACAAGCATTGCGTTTTGCACAAACCGAAATGGACAATGCTTCGAATTTAGCAAGGCAAGTAATGGTTATTTCGGATTTCCAAAAGACCGCTCTTCTTCCTTTCCGTGATTCATTAAAGTTGTTCGACAGCAAAGTCTCTGTTCAATTTGTTCAAATAGGAGCAGAATCCAAAATCGATTTGCAAAATGTTGCAATCGACACAGTCATTCCAATCACAAAACTTTATGAAGTCGGGAAGTATGTAGAATTCGAAGTGCGTTTGCGAAATAATTCCAGCAAACCGGTGCGTAACCTTGTCGTTAGCCTTTTGTTCAACAACGAACGTGTTGCCCAACGAAACGTTGACATCAACGGCAATGCTCTCCAAAGTATTACTATTGGAGCAACTGTAAAAAATTATGGTGTGATTCGCTCTTGTGTCGAACTTGAATCCGATGCAATCGAGTACGACAATAGGCGATGGAGTGGTTTTATTGTTCCGAAACCGCCGAA
>CAZPSM010000101.1:0-6503 GCA_964589125.1 uncultured Hyphomicrobiales bacterium
CTTTATAAAAAACTGCTTATCTCAAAAACCTAAAACTGAAATTAGTACTGCAAATGCGAAGAAAACATACAAAGTAAGAACAAAATCTGCCTAAAATTATTCGAATTAAACCATAAAAAATAAGAAGGAACCAATATCTAATTTTCTCAATTGCTCCGAGATTAGATAGAAGGAAGAATCCAAAAACTAATATTTCATTTATCTGCTTCGCCCATTATTGGGTCAATCGAGCCAATGATAGCCACAACATCGGCAATCATCGAACCTATAGCCATTGTTGGCAAGCCTTGAAGATTTGCAGAGCTCGGTGAGCGAATCTTAAGTTTCCAAGGTTCGCCTTTGCCAATAGAAACAATATAAAATCCGAGTTCACCTTTTGGTGATTCGATAGCAGTATAAGTTTCGCCCGGTTCGGGTTCCGCCCCAAAGTTGATTAACATAAAATCATTGATTAACTCTTCCATTTTCGTATAAATATATTGTTTCCTTGGTAGAACAGTTTTGTCTCTTAATCGAACTTCGCCCTCGGGCATTTTATCCAGAATCTGCATAACTATTTTCAAACTCTCTTTCATTTCGTCCACTCTGACCATATAGCGCGACCACGCATCACAATCGCTGTAAGTGATTACATTAAAATCTAACTGGTTGTAAACGAGATATGGTTCGTCGCGCCTTAAATCGCGAGGTATTCCACAACCTCGGAGTACAGGACCGGTTAAACCCAAATTAATCGCTTTCCGTGGCTCGATGATTCCGATTCCAGCCATCCTATTGATAAAAATTCTATTTCTATGGACAAGTTTTTCAAAATAAGCCAGTTCATTCGGAAAATTTTTCGCCCATTCTTTTATTTGCTGAATTGCCTCGGGGGGTATATCGAATGCAACTCCGCCAATTCGAGTATAACTTGTTGTAAATCGGGCCCCGCATATTAGTTCAAAAATGTCGTAAAGTTTTTCCCTTTCCGTAAATGTCCACAGAAGCATAGTTACAGCACCAACATCGAGACAGGTTGAGCCCATTGCCATAAGATGGGATGAAATACGTGCTAACTCGGCGACAAGTGTCCTAATCCATTGTGCTCGTGGCGGTGCTTCAATTCCAAGAGCATTTTCAATTGCCAACGCTATTGCTACATTGTTGGACATTGGGGCAAGATAATCTAATCTGTCGGTATGTGTTATAAATTCTAGATATGTAATGTTTTCTGCTAACTTTTCGAAACCTCGATGAAGGTAACCGAGTTCTGGAACACAATTAATTACGGTTTCACCATCCAACCGAAGCAGAACGCGCAAAACCCCGTGCGTAGCAGGATGTTGGGGCCCCATATTGAGCACCATATCGTTTTCCAGGGGGTCATCGAAGATTAAAGATATATCCTTATCGGTAAGACGTTTGTAAATTTTACTTTGGCGAATGCGATTGACTGTTTCGAGTTCACGATACGTTTTAATATTTCTATCCATAACTTTGCAAAAGAATAAAAAAGCAAAATTAAGAATTTTTTAAAGGAATTATTAACAACACAGATTATACAAAATTCTACAATTTTAATTTAGTTTATCCTAAAAACTATTCAATTAATTTTAAATTATTAATTTTGTATTTTGTATTTAGTTGATTTAGCAAATATTTGATAATAATAGGAATAGATGAAAATAAATAATCTACTAATAGTAATTCTGTCAATAATTTTTTATTTCACATCGCTCGTTTCTTTCTCGCAGAATAATACAACCAACGCAATATTAAAAATAAGCGTTTACGACGAACGCTCAACTCCACTTCCACAAGTTCAAATCGTTAACGAAGTAGACAAAAGAATTCTGGTAACAAACTCATTAGGCTACGTTATTACAAAGATTCACTTATCGCCTACTTTTAAACTTCATTTTAGTAAGCCGGGTTATCGAAATTTAGATACCTCAATCAATATTAATTATTCACTCGATACTATTAATGTTTCTGTAAATCTATTTCCTAAAGATTTCACGAGTAAAGAAGTAGTGGTTACAGCAACAAGAACCGAAAAAGAACTCCAAAATATTCCCATTCCAATTTCAACAATACACATCGACGACATTAAGCCAATAGCCATTTACAATCTTGGGGATATTTTGAACGAAATGACGTCACTGCCCATTATCGAGGATTATCGTTCTGGGAGTGGGGTTCAACTCCAAGGATTAAATCCCGATTTTACTTTGCTATTAATTAACGGGGAACCTATTGGATATCGAACTGGTGAGGTTTTCGATATTTCTCAATTTTCGATTGGAAACGCAAGTAGAATCGAAATCGTTCGTGGTCCAAATTCATCTATTTATGGAAGCAATGCTCTTGCGGGAGTAATAAACATAATCACAGAAGAAACCGACAAACCAGTAGATTTCTCAATTACTGGAAAATATGGTTCGAATTCAACTTACAATTTGTATTCTAATCTTAAAAATGCTTTTATTCCCGGAACCTTGTCCTCCTCGTTGTATTATAACTTTTCGCAAACCGATGGATACAAACTCATTCCAAATTCAGTTGGCAAAACAGTACCCGAGATATTGGACCACACATTCCACGAAGAAATTTTTTGGAATGTTTCAGAAAAATCACGCTTTAAGGTATCAATCCGTGGAAATTTTTCTATCGAAAAGAATAATTATTTAACAAACTCTTCATACCAAAGCGACACAATTTTTAGTTTAAATAAGGTTAGCGACATTAATACTTCTATTGTATTTCGGAATATTGTTAATCAGTCGATGAATTACGAATTCCGTTCGTATTATTCCTACTTCTCGACAAACACAAACGACAGGTACTTAAAAAACAATAATCTGTTCGACCAATACCTTTTTTCGCAAAACTTGTTTAAAGCGGAATTCCAATCGAATTATCTCATTTCGCCTTCTAATTATTTAACTTTTGGTGTGGGGTATCAAACCGAAGGTGCTCAGTCATCAAGGATTGTCGATGGTATGCAAAGAAACCATCAATTTTATTTTTATATCCAAGATGATTTCTATCCTCTCGATAAATTGGACTTAATAACAAGTTTTCGATTCGACAGACATAGCGAGTATCCATCGCAGCTTAGCCCTCGAATCGCTGTTGCATACGAAGTTATCCCCGAATTAACATTAAGAGGTTCAATAGGAACTGGATTTAAAGCCCCAACCTTCGAAGAGTTATACCTCGATTGGACAAATCCAATGGCTGGGTATTCTGTATTTGGTATTACTTATGTGGCAACAGGAATTGCGAAATTTCAAGAACAAGGACAAATTGCTGAATTACTGATTTCACCAGATAGTATTACAACTCTAAAACCCGAGAAATCTGTTTCCTTCGATTTTGGCGGCAACTTCCGATTAACAGATTTCCTTTTTTTCAAAATAAACTTATTTAGAAATAATGTATCGAACTTGATTGACTTCCTACCTGTAGCAATTAAAACAAATGGACAAAGATTGCATACATATCAAAACGTTAATAAAATCTTTACTCAGGGGATTGAATCCTCGTTAGAATTTAATTTCTTGAAATACTATAAAATTAATCTCTCTTACCAATATCTTGAAACTGGCGATTTAGACGTAATTAAAAAAATTGAAAATAAACAAATATTTAAGCGGGACGAAAATGGATTTGACCGTGCAGTTGAACTTTCGGAATATGGTGGACTATTCCATAGACCAAGGCATTCTGGGGTCATTAGATTTACTTACTACAATAACGAGATAGGGTTATATTCCTCTATTCGTTTCAGTATCAAAAGTAATTATGGATACAAAGATATTAATGGTAACGCGATTCTCGATGATTCAAGAGAATACGCACCCGGATATGGAATGGTAAATTTTAACATTTCTAAATCTATTGCCAGGTTATTCTCTGTTAATCTTGCTATAAATAACCTTTTCGATAAAAAGGATGTTAGGCTTTTGGCTTCAAACCCGGGAAGAACTTTTGCAATTTCGATTAATTTCAATTATGTACAACAATAATAAAAAGGTGATGCTATGAAATCAGCTCTCAAAATCATTGCTATTGCTCTCTCATTGGTTCTCTTTTCTTGCTCGAAAAGCGAGAACACCACTCAGCCTCCCGTCACCAATGTAAAATCTATAACGATTTACGACTTGCCCGCGGATACAGGCAAAAAAGGAATATTTACTCTTTTCCGACTCAACGACAGCACAATCGCTCCGAATGCAGATTCAAATACTACGAAGTGGGATATTGGCTTTGCCGGGACCACTATTATCACAAATAGTGGCGTGCGTGGACCTGGCAATGGAGGTGCAATTGTATTAAAACAGACAGACTTCGCCTCGGTCAAAGAAGCGCCAGAATCTGGATATCAAATCGAAGAATCCTTAACTAAACCAGCTATTCCAACAGGTTCGGACAACGGCTGGTATCATTATGACCCAACAACACACGTTGTTTCGGCTGTGCCTGGTGTTGTAATTATAATTAGAACTGCAGATGGAAAATATGCCAAACTACAAATACTGAACTATTGGAAAGGAAATCCGCAAAATATTGACCCATATACCAATAAAGAACGATACTATACATTTCGTTATGTTTATCAGCCCGATGGTTCCCGAAAATTTGAGTAAATTAGTATTTGTATAAATACAATATTGTTTAACAAAATGTGAGGGAATTATGGACCCAAAACCTAACAACTTTAAGTTGTGGTTGCAAGCAACACGACCCTTTTCGTTTACCGCATCAATTATTCCAGTGCTATTCGCTGCGGTTTCTGCACTTTCTTTCCATACTGCCGAAATTATGTGGATTTTGTTTCCGGTTGTTCTGTTCGGTGCTTTGCTTTTTCATATTGGTGCAAATCTTGTGTCGGATTATTTCGATTTTAAGTATGGCATTGATGCGAAGGACACGTTTGGAGGTAGTAGAGTGCTTGTGGAAAATCTTCTTGCTCCCAAACAGATTTTAAATGCTGGACTAATCTCGTTTGCAATTGGTTTTATTCTTGGATTAATATTGGTTTACGTTCGGGGCTACGAAGTATTACTGATGGGATTAGGTGGGTTATTTTGTGGTTTATTCTATACTTTGACCCGTAAAGGTTTAAAATACATTGCACTCGGAGACCTTGCCGTTTTCATTGCTTTTGGACCTTTGCTTGTTATTGGGAGTTACTTCTCTTTGACGGGAACTTACCCACTTTCAGTCATCATTCTTTCACTTCCCATTGGGTTCCTTGTTGTTGCAATTCTTCACGCAAATAACACAAGAGACATTCACAACGACGCAAGAGTAAAAATCAAAACATTGCCAATAATCATAGGACTTGGTGGAGCAAAATTCTTTTACTATCTTCTTGTTTTTGGAGCATATTTATTAGTTGTTACCTTTATCTTCTTAAACTTAATTAAACCATGGGCTCTTTTAGTCCTATTAAGTTTCCCAATTGCTTTGAAGAACGTCCGAGAATTTGCTTCGGCAAAAACTGACAATTTAAATGCTATTGCAATGCTCGATGTGAAAACAGCACAGTTACATCTGCTGTTTGGCCTTTTATTTATAATTGGAATACTGCTTACCGGTTTATTATGATGAAGATTCTGATTGGTATTGGAATAGCATTGTGTTTTTGGTTTGTAATGTTTTCGCCTCTTACAGCCCAGAAAATCAATTTCTGGGCTGTAATGTCGATAGCAACTGCATCTTTAATGCTTTATACCTTTCTTACCAATTGGAAACAAACAATGCTCTTATTTCGCTTCGAAATAAAGCACATCTGGGTTGGAATTCTATCGGCGGTTTTCCTTTACTTATTTTTTTTCGTCGGTCATTTAATTGCAACAAATCTATTCGGATTTGCAAAAGAACAAGTCATTAATGTATATTCCACAAAGGAAGGGACTTCCCCGTTTGCAATTTCCGTTCTTTTACTTTTACTAATCGGACCAGCCGAAGAAATATTTTGGCGAGGCTTCGTTCAGGCACAAATTTATTCGAAACTTGTCAAACCATTGCCCTCCATTCTACTTGCTACCCTATTATATACTATTGTGCATATTTGGGCTTTAAATTTGATGCTTTTGATTGCAGCCTTCTTTTGTGGTTTATTTTGGGGGTTTATCTTTTACCGCTATAAATCGCTCATCCCCGCAATAATATCGCATTCGCTTTGGGACTTTACAATTTTTATTCTCTTACCACTAAGTTAAAGTCAACTTCTACAGAATTAAAAATTTAATGTGGCTTTCACCAATGAACCTTTACTTACTTCACTACTAAAATTAGTTGTTGTTGCGAATTTAAATTAAACAACATAATAAAAAATATATCACTATATTGCTCGTCGTTCATATTTTGAAAAATATGGTGCAACAATGAATGGAACATCAAAAGTAATAATATTCACTACACCAACTTGCAGCTTTTGTAATGCTGCAAAGAGATATTTGCGCGAAAAGCGAATCCACTTTAAAGAAGTGGATGTTTCTCGCGATTTAACC
>CAZPSM010000102.1:0-2816 GCA_964589125.1 uncultured Hyphomicrobiales bacterium
TTGCTCAATCATTATGCAAGCAAAAAGTAATACGGGAAAAGTTTATATTGTTGGAGCAGGGCCCGGCGACCCTAATCTAATTACATTGCGAGCCTTGAATGCACTTCGGAAAGGGGATGTCATTTTATACGATAGATTGGTTAATACTTTTTTGCTTTCTTATTGCAAAGCCGATTCTCAAAAAATTTCTGTTGGGAAACAGCCCACACATCATTCATTTACACAGGACGAGATTAATCGTATGCTAATCGAATTTGCTCGTCAAGGGAAAATTGTTGTGCGGTTGAAAGGAGGCGACCCGTTTATTTTCGGTCGTGGAAGTGAAGAAGCACTTGCACTTGCTAAAAACAATATACCTTTCGAAGTAATACCCGGAGTAACTTCCGCACTTGGCGCTTCTGCATACTCGGGGATACCATTGACCCACCGAAACCTTGCAACTCAAGTTGTTTTTGTTACAGCAAACGAAGACCCAACAAAGCCTACAAGTCAGGTCGATTGGAAACTGCTCTCGAAACTTCAAAATGCAACAATAGTAGTTTATATGGGAGCATCAACATTACCATCGGTGGTTAAAAATCTTATTGAGAACGGTTGCCCCACAGATACCCCCGCCGCCATCATTATGAATTCAACTCTTCCTTCCCAAAAGTGCGTTCGCGGGAAGTTGAAAGATTTACCAGAACTCGTGGAAAAATACTCTCTTTCGCCTCCACTGTTGACAATTATTGGTCCGACTATCAATATTTCAAGCAATTTGGATTGGTTTTGCCAAAAGCCTCTTTTCGGGAAACGTTTTGTAACAACACGTTCGGTTGAGCAATCCAACAAACTACACGAAAAATTATACGAAGAAGGTGCCGAACCTATTCCTTTCTATGTTTTGGATATTTCTGCAACAACTCCAACTCTTTCGATTTCGAATCTATTGTCCAATGAATTCGATTGGATTATCTTTACGAGCGAGAACGGTGTTCGATATTTCTTTGAACTTTTATTTAAAGAAGGAAAGGATATTCGTTTGCTTGGTAATTCTAAGATTTCAGCGATTGGCAAATCTTCGGCAAATGTTTTAAGAGATTATGGTATAATTGCGGATTTTATCCCCAGCTCCTTCACTTCCCAAACTTTTGTCGCAGAATTTTCAGCAAAATATGAACTTGCAAACTCGTCAATTCTGCGCGTTAAAGGCAATTTTGCCAACGACCCTATTGCTGAAAACCTGTCTAAACTATGCAAACAACTTACGACCTTCGAAGTATATAAAATTAACAAGGCAACAAAAACCCCGGAGGAAATTAGTGCAATTATTGGAAGCAAACCCGATGGAATTATCTTTACTGCTTCGACAACGGTAAATTACTTTTTCGATATTTTAGGCACCGAAACAGCAAACAATCTTCTTGCAACCACTAATGTGTTTGCAATTGGTCCTATGACTGAACGCGCCCTTCGGGCTCGCAAAATAGGGAATGTCTATGTTGCTCGTGAACACACTATCGATGGAATTATTGAACTTTTGAAGTATGTTTTTCAAAGATAAATTGAAATGACACCTATATTGACTCCCGAAGAAATGTCTTTAGCCGACAAGGCCGCATCTGTCGATTACAATATTTCGTCTGCGTTATTGATGGAAAACGCCGCTCGCTCTTCTGCAATTTATATTAAAGAAATTTTAGAAGAAAGAGGGTTCATCAATGCAAAAATCGCCTTCTTTTGTGGGAGCGGGAACAATGGTGGGGATGGCTTTGCGTTGGCGCGTCACCTGTTCGATTCTTTCGATATAGAAGTGTTCTGGATTGGAGATGAAGCCAAAATGAGCCCCGAAACCCATACAAATTTCCTCGCAGTGAATAAAATTGGTATTCCTGTTCGCAAACTCAATTCTACCCAAGAGATTGAACAATTGGAGGTCAGAGGAGATTGCATTGTCGATGCTTTGGTTGGAACAGGTGGCAGCGAAAATATACGAGGTTTTGCTTTAGATATACTTAAAAAATTAAAAACTGCGAATGCTGTAAAAATTGCAATTGATTGCCCTACAGGATTAAATTCCGCCACAGGCGTTGCGAATGAATATTGTTTCGATGCCGACTACACAATTACAATGTTTACTCCCAAACTTGGAATGGTGCTTAACGATGGGATTGAGAAGTGTGGCGAAGTTCTTATCGCTTCGCTTGGTGCTCCGATGAAGATTTTGGAATCTATTGCAAAGACCTTTGCACTTGAAGATAGCGATATAAAGGATTTGATACCCAAGCGAAAACGCATAAGTTCTAAATTTGACTATGGAAGAGTCCTTGTAATTTCTGGTTCCAAGCAATACCCCGGTGCGGCTGCTCTCACTGCTAACGCCTCGGTGCAAAGTGGGGCTGGTTTGGTTCGCCTTGCTACAACATATTTCCATTCTGCTCTTTTCCCCGAGGTAATCCAAATCAAATTGCCAGAAACCGACGACGGCACAATTTCCGGGAAGTCGTTCGAATGCCTTACGACCGAAATCGAAAAAGCAGATTCTGTGGCTATCGGACCCGGCATCGGCTCTAATCCTGAAACGTTGGGACTCATCCGTAAAGTTGTGGAATACATAGGGAATAGCAAGCCATTGGTAATCGATGCAGATGCTCTCCGAATAGTTGAGCCCACGATGAAATTAGGTAAGAACGTTGTTCTTACACCACATACTGGCGAGTTTTCGCGATTTTCGAATATTGAGCGAAAAACCATAGAAAGCAATTCATACTTTATTGCAAAGGAATGGGCAGAAAAGTTAGGTTGTGTTATCCATCTTAAATATGTTCCAAGTATTA
>CAZPSM010000102.1:2844-6497 GCA_964589125.1 uncultured Hyphomicrobiales bacterium
TACCACCGATGGGAATTTCACATATTTGAATCTTGCTGGAAACCCCGGGATGGCAAGCGGCGGAAGTGGAGACGTTTTGACTGGGGTAATTGCTTCGTTCCTTGCTCGGGGAACGACCCCACTAGTTGCAACAGCACTTGCCGCATTCGTTCATTCAAGGGCGGGGGACGCTTATGCCGAAGAACTTGGATACGAAACTCTGACTCCTTCCGTCTTAATTGATTTCTTACGAAAGGTTTTGCAGTAAATGAAAAAACAAAGAGTCTTGCTTTCTCTGCCTGCAATAGCGGTTGCTTTGGGAATTTTTATCGTTTCGAGCATACCACAAACTGCCCTTCCACCTTTGCAATTCGACTTCCTTGACAAAATTATACACTTTACTGTGTTTCATATCTTCGGTTTAAGTTTAATTGTTGCGTTCTATCCTGCGAGCCAATCATCGTTTAAATCGGTCGTATTTATTTTGATAATTGGTTTATTATATTCTGCAATGGATGAGTTCCATCAATTTTTTGTTCCCGGCCGCTCTTGTGAGATTTTCGATTGGATTGCCGATAGCATTGGGGTAGCGACCTCATTAATTTTTCGGAAGTTAATCTGGAATATCCTTAAATCTAAAGTTATTCTCTAAATATTATGAGTCAATTTTTTGAACTTGTTAAAACTTCGAAAGATAGCAAAGCACGCGCTGGGGTTCTTAACTTAAATGGCACTAAAGTCTTAACACCTGTCTTTATACCAGTTGGAACACTCGGAAATGTCAAAGCAATGCTCCACCGTTCTATTATAGAACTTGGATATAATTTGATTTTAGGCAACACCTACCATCTTTATCTTCGCCCGGGGATGGAAGTTTTATCGCATTTCGGTGGGTTACATAAGTTCATAAGTTGGGAAAAAGGCATACTGACCGATAGCGGGGGTTTCCAGATTTTTTCATTGAAAGACTTGCGTAAAATTAGTGAAGGTGGCGTTGAGTTTCGCTCCCATATCGATGGTTCGAAGCATTTTTTTAGCCCAGAAAGTGTCATCGATTTCCAACGAATTTTTGGCTCTAATATAATGATGGTTTTGGATGAATGCACCCCTTTCCCGTGCGATTATTTTACTGCTCGTCGTTCTATGGAACTATCGCTACACTGGGCAGAACGTTCGCGCCAGCGGTTCGACTCCACCGGTCCACTTTGGGGGCACACACAATTTATGTTCGGGATAGTTCAAGGCAGTACTTTCCCCGAGCTTCGCACCGAATATATCGATAGACTGCAAGAGATTGGGTTCGATGGCTATGCGATTGGGGGGCTTGCGGTTGGTGAACCAACAGAAGCGATGTATGAAATAACAGATATATGCACTGAAAAACTCCCCAAAGATAAGCCACGATATCTGATGGGGGTTGGAACCCCTGAAAACTTGCTTGATTCAATCGAACGCGGAATTGATATGTTCGATTGTGTTTTACCAACAAGAAATGCACGTAATGGGCAAATTTTTACGACCCGCGGCAAAATAAATATCAGAAACGCCAAATATAAATTTTCGAAAGAACCGATTGACGAAAATTTAGAAAACTATGTGAGTAGAAATTTCTCGCTTGGCTATCTTCGGCATCTTTTCGTAGCAAAGGAACTACTCGCCTATGAACTTGCAACGTACCAAAACCTTGCGTTTTATATGTGGTTAATGGATACGGCACGAAAAAAAATACTTTCCGATGAATTCCGTCAATGGAAAAATAATTTAATTTTGAATTTTAAAAAATGTTTAAAGTAGAAAGGTAAAACTATGTTTCCAATGTTTGCATCGTTTATTGCTTTTGTGCCTCCTCAAGGTGGCCAAAATTCCGGTAGCGGAATGATAATGACCTTGATTATGTTCGCTTCTATATTCTTAATTATGTATTTCTTGATGATTCGCCCTGCACAAAAAAGGCAAAAAGAACATCGAAACATGATTGAAAGTTTGAAGAAAGGGGATAAGGTAATTACAAGTGCAGGAATTCACGGAACGATTGTCGATATGGATGGGCCGACCGTTACTTTGCAAGTTTCGGATAATTGCAAAATCCAATTCGAAAAAACCGCGATTGCAGGTAAAAAGTAATAATCGGTTTTACATACAGCGATGAACAGTGTAGAAGAAGTACTTCAAGAGTTGAAGTCGGGGAGAATGGTTATTGTAGTCGACGACGAAGACCGCGAAAACGAGGGCGATTTGATTGCAGCCTCCGAACTTTGCACACCCGCCACAATTAATTTTATGGCGACGCACGCACGAGGATTGATTTGTGTGGCTATAACCGAAGAACGTGCAAAAGAACTCGACCTCGATGTTATGGTCCGCGACAGCACCGGGTTGCACGGAACAAAATTTACTGTTTCGGTTGACTATATCCACGGTACTACAACCGGGATTTCCGCTTCCGATAGAGCCAAAACAGTTCAAGCATTGGTAAATCCGAAAACAAAACCTTCGGATTTGGCTCGTCCGGGACATATCTTCCCGCTAATCGCTGTCAAAGAAGGTGTGCTCCGTCGTGCTGGTCATACCGAAGCGGCGGTCGATTTGACACGATTGGCTGGACTATATCCTTCGGGTGTTCTATGCGAGGTCATCAAAGAAGATGGAACAATGGCTCGCCGACCCGATTTGGAACAATTCGCCAAAGAATTTAATCTTAAAATCATCACTGTTAAAGATTTAATAGCATATAGATTCAAAAGAGATAAGCTCGTTAGACCTGTTGCTTCGGCTCACCTTCCAACTACTTTCGGCGATTTTGAAATCAAGGTTTATAAAAATATTGTGGACAACAAAGAACACGTTGCTCTTGTCAAAGGAAAGTGGCGCGAAGACGAACCAATACTTGTTCGTGTTCATTCTGAATGTCTTACAGGTGATGTCTTTGGTTCTTTGAGGTGTGATTGTGGTGACCAACTACACGCTGCTCTTCGCCAGATTTCCGCCGAAGGCAAAGGAGTTCTGCTCTATATGAGGCAGGAGGGACGCGATATTGGACTTGTCAATAAAATAAAGGCTTATGCCCTTCAAGAACAGGGTTACGATACCGTCGAAGCAAACTTGCAATTGGGGTTCAAGCCCGACCCACGCGATTATGGAATTGGTGCGCAAATCCTTGTTGACCTTGGTGTCCGTAAAATGAAACTTTTGACCAACAACCCTAAAAAACGTGTCGGAATCGCAAGTTATGGGCTCGAAGTTGTTGAACTTGTTCCCCTTCAAATTGAACCTAACGAAACAAATTATAATTATCTCTTAACCAAAAAAAACAAATTAGGACATCTTTTAGACAATTTAAATGAATGATTAATTATTTTGGAGGATTATTTATGTATCGATTTTTGTTTGCGCTTATATTGTTTGCCTTTTTTGTTGTTTCCGATGTCTTTTCCGCCGATATTAAGTTAACAAAACGCGAGGATTCGGCAGCATATTCTGTTGGATTCAATGTTGGCAAAACCATTTGGAACCAGATTCAATACGATTCTCTTTCATTCAATATCAAATATGTTCTGAGCGGAATCGAAGACGGCTTACTACAAAAAAAGCCAGCAATTAGCGAAGACAAGATTCAGCAATTTGTCGCGGAACTTCAAAAGCAGATTTCCGAAAAACGGCAAAAAGAGCAAGAA
>CAZPSM010000103.1:0-6487 GCA_964589125.1 uncultured Hyphomicrobiales bacterium
CCTTTGGGAACATACTTTTCGTGATGGAAACTAACAATGCCACGCCCTCCATTCCCAGCCTTGACAAAAATTTTCGCATAATCTATGAATTTCATCAAACCTCATTGCTCATCGCCAATGACAATAATCTTGTCTCCTTCGGAGAAGAAAATGTTGTTCGATTTAACTGGGTTAACACGAACACCGTAAGCCAGCATTGAGTCGCCCAGATAGCGGGGTTTGGCTTCGTGAAGTTTGTATCCGATTGCAATTTCGCCCCGTTGCCGAGCAGATTCGAGCACGGTATAAAAGTTTACTGGTCGTCCCAATTCAACGTAGTATTCAGCGGGTTTTATATATATCGAAGGATTAGAAGCACTGAATAGAGTCTCGAAAATAGTTTTTAGTTCCTTATTCTCGGAAATCTGCGATAACAATAAACTATCGAGTTTGACGCTAACGATGAAGTCGTCGGCATGGGTAATTTCGGCAAGTTCACGATTCCTATCGTCGAGCATTTCGCTAACGATTGAAAATTTGTGTTCACTTCGGTCGGCAATATCTCGCAAGTGCAGTAGTGTGCTTAAAGTTCGAGCATCGACCGATTGAACATCGAGCATATCTGTTTGGCTCAAAACAATAATACGGTTGAACTGCTCCACTACAAGGTTATCCAGCACCCTTCTGTCGGTTGTATCCCCATAAATGAAGGAAATTTCGTGGTGTTGCAGTTCATAATTAATTTCGAGTAAGGCTCGCTCTGCATAAGATAAATCGGTAACCACGACAAGTTTCGACCCTTTTTGAACATATTTATCTAATTCGTTAATAATAAGAGGTGCACGACGATTCCAACCTAATATTAAAGTATTTTCAGGTTTCTTTTCAACCTTTTCGGGTTCTTTCCGAATTGCACCAGGGTCAATATTATATTCGAGCATACCCGATAGAATAATTGTATCGTCGTCTTCGGAGATTGCTATTATTTTATCGCCTTCTTCTATTTTAGTATTCATCGGTGGCTTTAGCAAGATTTGCCCATTTTTCTTTCGTATCCCAATAACCATAGAAGTTTCGTAAGCAAAGAGAACCTCGACAAATGTTCGTCCGACAATTTTAGGCTCGTAGGCGAAGTAAATTTCATCGCCTTTGAAATCAAGCAGTTCTGTGAAAACAACCGAAAGCCCCGGCTGTCGACAAGTTTGTGCTATAATTCGCGATACAACATAATCGAAAACCACAAGTTGGACTTCGTCGCGACCGGCAATTTCCGCAATTGGAACATTGCGTGGGTGCCGAATTTCTGCAACTATATGATATTTATGGGGAAGAGGCTTTCGATTCGGATTATTCGTAATAGCCAAGATAGTCTTAATGACATACGAATCGGGCTCGGGAACGTCGGGAGCAATTATGATAATCGACTTAGCATCATTGAGATTCACAATTTCAAGGTCGCGCAAATCGATAGGATTTCCGGTTCTACATATCACACGAGTATTTTTTGTATCCCCGACTTTTGCCCGAATTTCATCATCCATTTCGACTTTATCTTTTTCTGCCATCACGACAATCGTTGGCTTCCTTTGGTTCTCGTTGGCTATGACAAGTTCGGAAATTATTTGAAAAACCTGGAAAGACCACCCCAGAACAACGGTATGATTTTTAGCAACAATGTAGGAACGACCCTTCCTTAATTCCATAATTTTATCCATAACGACGCTAGCCACAACACCAATAAAGATACTCGTCATCAAGAGTCCAAAGAGTGTTGCCAGCAGCATTATAGTAAGGAAGGCAAAATCGAGCGGGTCATCGGAAATCACACCACCGTCGAGTGTGCGAAGAACTACAACCCATAGTGCATCAAAAAAATTATAATTGTTCGGGTCGCGCAATCCAAGTATTTGTCCAGTCGTCGGAACCAAATTGAATATCTCTAAAATCAAAGCAAGAATTAACAAAAAAATTAAGCCGGAGAATATAAGCAGAAGAAAAGGTGGAAACGGTCCTTTCGACATTAGGTGGTCGAATTCGTAACGTATTTGATTCCGTAACTTACGCTTATACATATTTGAATTTTTAAAAACACTAATTTAAGAAAATTAATGCAAAATTGTATTCTCCCAACCATTTTTTATTCTCGGGGATAAGCATTTTTGTGGGAATGGAGAAAGTTATAGCTTCCTTGATTCAAAATCAAGTTTTTTTCCATCGAAGTATTGTTAAACAAATAGTCTAACTAATATATCTAAAAATTTATTAATTTTGTAATTTAAGAGTAAGTGTTATCAAAAGGAAAAGTATGGCAAAGGCGATTAGTGTACTTTTTGTTGCAAGTGAAATATTCCCCTACGTAAAATTTGGTGGTGTCGCCGATTTTGCTTTCTCTTTCTCGCTTGCGTTGCGCGGTATGGGACACGACATCCGTGTTATGATGCCGCGTTATGGAAATATTTCGGAAAGACGGCACCACATTCACCTTATCAAACGGTTGACAGATATTCCACTAAAAATTGCCGACCACGAAGAACTTATTACAGTCAAATCCTCTTCGATTAACAACGCTCGTTACAAAGTGCAATCATATATTACCACCAACTTCAACTATTTCGACCAACGGAAGGCGATGTATCACGACCCACAAACCGGATTGCCATTTCCCGATAACGACGAAAGATTTATCTTGTTTAGTCGTTCTGTGGTCGAAACTTGCCTACTTTTGAATTGGTTTCCGGAGATTATCCATTGCAATGATTGGCAAACAGCTCTTGTCCCCGTAATTGCTAAATCGCTTTATCCGAATAAATTTCGCAAAACGAAGTTTGTTTTTACTGTTCATAATTTTGCTAACCAAGGAGAGTTTCCCGAATCCACCTTCGATAAAATTGGGTTGCCCCCCGAAACAAAAGGTAATTTGATGTGGAACGGCAAATTCAATTTTCTAAAAGGTGGTATTATATATTCAGATTATATAACAACAGTTTCGCCAACTTATGCCGCAGAAGTATTGCAAAAACCCGAAATTTCTTCCGGTTTAAACGAAGTTCTCCTTTCACGCAATAACAATTTCTGTGGAATAATGAACGGAATTGACCCCTGGCAATGGAATCCACGCTTCGACAACGATATTGTCTGTCCGTTGAACAATAGCAACTTCGATATTTATAAATCGAGCAACAAACAAGATTTGCTAAAATCTCTTGGAGTAGTTGCCAACACCGATATTCCGGTCATTGGTATGATTTCGCATCTCGAGGAAAACAAAGGCATTCGACTGTTCCTCGATAGTTTGAATAAATTGATGAAAGAAGATATTATCGTAGTTCTTTTAGGAATGGGTGCACCGAACTTGACAAAACAACTCGCGAAGGCAAGTCAGAAATATGTAGGTAAATTCATTTTCAAGAACATTTTTGATGAGCGTCTTGCACATAAAATCGAGGCTGGAAGCGACATATTTTTGATGCCCTCAATATATGAACCTTGCGGTTATAACGCAATTTATTCTATTGTCTATGGCACTGTTCCAATTGTCCGTGCAACTGGTGGATTGCTCGATAGTGTTGAACAATTTGACCCAAAGACTAAAAAAGGCACAGGGTTCTTTTTCAATGAACCGACACCTGCCGAACTCGTTCAAGTCGTCAAAGAAGTTTTAAATTATTATCACGACAAAGAGACATGGAAGACTATTATTTCGAACTGTTTACAACAACAATTCTTATGGCGAGACTCTGTCGATAAATACGTTGAAATATATCGTCAATTGCTAAAAACATAATTTTGTGGTGTTCGTCGTTGCAATTTATTCGTAACCGAAGTAATGGTATGTTTATTTCAAATATATATGCTAAACTAAGTCGAGGAGTTTTGCTTCTGTCCTTTTCTTTGCTGATTTTTTCTTGCAACGAAAAACCAACTTCGATTACTTATCCTTTGCTTTACGATACTATTTCGATATCTGCTGTTTCATCCGATACAATGAATTTCTTCGAAGGTAATAGGACTGTCTACGTTCCTACAAAAATATTCAATGGTGGTGCCGTTTTCGTTGGTGGTTACAATGGATATCGTGCCGCATCGCTTCTCCGCTTCAAGGAAAGTAACTTACCCGATACGTTAGCAAGTTGGCTCACCCAAGATAGGATTGATTCTGTAAATCTTGTTCTGCCAATATCGAGATATGTTTTGGGCGATAGTTTGAACCCAAATTTCTCCTTCAAAATCTATCTTGTTAATCAGTTTTGGTCGAATGCAATAACATGGGATTCTTTGTTCAACGATTGGGCGCCCAACTCGAAAGTTGAGCCTAATCCCATTGGTTACTACACTGGAAAAATTGAATTAAAAGACTCAATGCCCAATCTTACAATCCCATTGCAATCATCGTTTATTATCGATTGGTTAAAGAAAAATAAGGATTCTATCCCAATCTGGGGCATTTTGCTTGCTCCAGAATCCGGTTGTAGGATAATACATCAGATACGCGCTCAATATATAACAGAGGATACTGTCAACATTCATCCGAAAATAATAGTTAAATATCGCTACAAAGACGACAGTCAGCGGATTTGGTATATTAATTCTGCAATAGATTGTTCTATTACACAAGTTCCGCCGTTAAGCGATTCTACCGCGCTTGTAATTCAAGGTGGATATTCTTATAGAGCATTGCTCCAATTTGATTTTGCTGCGCTTCCGAAATTTTCGGCGATTCATTATGCCCAACTTGAATTTACAATCGATGAAAGCAAATCAATTTATGGCAATCTTGGGACCGACACAGTTTTTACGGGTAGCTACTTCGAAAAAAGGAGTCTCGATTCGGTTCCGCTATTTAGTTTCTACGGGCGACGTGAAGGCAATAAAGTTATCTTCCCGAAAGTTTCCACACCAATCGAACTCTGGCTAAAAGGCAGTGGGAAGGGAGAACTTGTGTTTTACCCCTATGCGTGGAACGAAATACGAAGGCTCGACAGAATAGCTTTTTACGCCATCGACACGCCAGACCCACGACTTCGCCCCAAATTAAAAGTCATATACTCGAAACGGAGACCGTAGAATGTTAAAGAAAATGCTCGGAATAATTCTAACTATAATAACACTCTCTGTTCCTAATCTTTTTTCGCAAGGCGGTTCCACCTTATCGATTTATGGGATTGGGGATATCATTCACAATAGCTCAGCATTTTACGACGCACTTGGAACAACTGCAATTGCTGTTCCCACAGACAACTCAATCAATTTATATAACCCGGCTCTTTGGGGTAAGGTTTCCCAAACGCGTATTCGTGCAGGTTATCGCTTCAATCAGAACAGAATTGAAAGCGAAGGCAGAGTTAACTGGCAAAACAATGGGAAGGTGCATAGTATTCTCTATGCTTTATCAATCGATACTTCGAAAGGAGCAAGTATTTGCTTCGGATTTAATTCATACAGCACGGTAAATTACTTGATTTCAAAAGGTATTAAAGTAGTTATAGATGGATACGAACTAAATGGCGAGGACTTATACCAAGGAAGTGGCGGAATTTCGCAAGTCCTTCTTGGCGCCTCCTATAAGCCACTACCATTCCTCTACCTCGGAGCATCTATTTTTGGGGATTTAGGAACAATCAACAGAACGACAAAAACTCTTGTGTATGGAAGTTATGCTTCATCGGCGTACAACGAAACAACCGACCACTTTGCCGGAATGGGTTTCCGAATGGGTATTCTTGCTGAACCTGTCCAAAAATTTCTCATTGGGGGATTCTTCGAAACACACAACAAAACGAATCTTTCAAGTAATCAACATTACATTTACGAATTGACGCTCGACACCACATTTACGACTGAAAGTACAATACAATTACCTTCCGCTTATGGTATTGGTGTTTCGTTTACTGCCAATAGATTGATGTTCGCCGCAGATTTTTCTTCCCAGAACTTTTCTACTTTACAATACAATCGTGGGCAAAGAGCAACATTCGGAAATGAATACAAACTTTCGTTTGGAGTTTCAAGAATAGGAAACAAGTCTTCTTTCGCTTCATTCAGCGAGAGAATCACATACAATTGGGGTGCATATTACAAAAATCTTTACATCCAACTGGATGGCAAACCAATATCTGAATATGCTGGAACATTTGGTTTCGAAATCCCAATAGTCGGCTCTACCTTCTTAAATGCTGGTTTTGTTTTTGGTACCCGACTACCTTCGGTAGATTATTTGCCAAAAGAGTATTTCGGACGTATGATTCTCGAAATTAGCATTGGTGAAACCTGGTTCGTTCCCTTCCGTAGAGAATAACAACCCAATTTCCCCTTCTCTGAGAGGATGAGGGGGAGTAGGGACGTATCATATACGTCTATACATTTTTTCCCTTTTCATTCTGAACATTTTCCTTCCTTGTCATTCTTCGTCTCATCCCGTCTCACGAGACGGGATGGGACGAAGAATCTAAAAGAAACGGTGGTGGAAGAGATTCTTTCCCGTCCCGTTCTGTTAAACGGGACGGGACTC
>CAZPSM010000104.1:0-6475 GCA_964589125.1 uncultured Hyphomicrobiales bacterium
ATACTTTTGCCAGTATTCATTTTTGTTACCCCAAGAAGAAGAGGGTTCCAAAACGTCGTCGGGAACTCCCGGGCAAGTTGTTGGGACCTCGAAGCCGAATATTTTGTCCTTTCGATAAGGGACATCGTCGAGCAACCCATCCAAAGCGGCGTTGAGCAACGTTCTTGTATGACGAATACTTATTCGCTTTCCCACACCAAATTTTCCACCAACCCAACCAGTATTAACAAGCCAGCATTTGGCTTGATGTTTTTCCATTTTTTGTTTCAAAAGATTTGCATAATAGAAAGGATGATGAACCATAAACGGAGCACCAAAACAAGCAGAAAAGGTAATTTCGGGTTCAATACCCAAACCAATTTCCGTCCCAGCAATTTTGGAAGTGTATCCGCTGATAAAGTGATACATAGCTTGGTTCATATCTAAACGTGCAATTGGTGGCAACACACCCGTTGCGTCGCAAGTCAAGAAAATTACGTTTTTAGGATGTGAGCGAGCCATTTTATCTTCTACAATGTTTGGAATAAATTCAAGTGGATACGAAGCCCGAGTATTTTCGGTGAAGTGGTCGTCGTCCAAATCAGTATTGCGAGTAGTAATGTCGTAAGCAACATTTTCGAGTATGGTACCGAAGCGACGTGTGGCAGCCCAAATTTGCGGTTCGTGTTCAGCAGAAAGTCGAATAACTTTTGCATAGCAACCACCTTCGAAGTTGAACACGCCATCGTCGCTCCAACCGTGCTCGTCGTCACCGATAAGACTCCGGTTCGGGTCGGCAGAAAGTGTGGTCTTTCCAGTTCCACTCAATCCAAAAAATAAAGCAACATCGCCTTTTTTTCCAACGTTTGCAGAACAATGCATAGCCATCACATTCTGCATCGGGAGTAAAAAATTCATTATCGTAAAGATTGATTTTTTAATCTCGCCACCGTAGCTTGAACCAAGAACCAAAGCCATTCTTGCGGCGAAATTTATAATTATGGCAGTTTCCGTTCGTGTTCCATCGACGCGCGGGTCGCAACGGAAGGAAGGAACAGCAAGAACGGTGAATTCCGGAACGTGCCGCTTGTAATCATCTTGGGTTTTAGGCAACAAGAACATATTTCTTGCAAAAAGACTTTGCCAAGCGCTATCGGTAATTACTCTTATTGGCATTCGGTAGTTGGGGTCTGCTCCGACGTAAACGTCTTGGACGAAAAGTTCTTCGCCTTGAAGAAAAGCCTGTAGGCGAGCAAGTAATGCCCCAAACTTCTCCGAAGGAAATGGACGGTTATACACACCCCACCATATTTTGTCTTCCGTAGTTGGTTCGTGTACAATGAATTTATCGTTTGCGGCTCGGGCAGTCCACTTACCAGTGTAAACCAAAAGTGGGCCGCCATTTACAATGTGACCTTCTCCACGAAAAATTGCTTCTTCGTAGAGTGCCGGTGCTGGTAAATTCCAAAATACCCTATCTAAATTAATTAGACCATGGTTACTAATTTTAAATTCGCTTGCTAAATTGGAAGCATGTTTTGTTGCTGGGGTTTCAAATTCTAAATATTTCATAACCAATCCCTGATTAATTTTCTTTCACCAATATAAAGTTCATTAGGAGCGTCTGGGTCCAAAGCCCATTTAATTCGTTCAATTCCTTCTGTTATATCTTTGACAGAACCACAGGTCGAGATACGTAGCCAGCCATCGAGTCCGAACTCAAATCCGGGCACTGTTAATACTCTAACTTTATCCAGAAGAAATTGAGAAAGTTTCACCGAGTCTTTCATATAATAACTAAAATCGGCAAAGCAATAGAAAGTGCCATCTGGTTTGAAAGCACGTATTCCTTTAAAAGCATTAAGTCGTTCGAGCAGAATATTCCGATTATTTTCTAATGTCATACGCAAACTTTCCACCTGAGTTTGTGGACCATTCAAGGCGGCAGCGGCGGCAACTTGGGCCACGACCGAGGGACCAGAAGTCTGATGAGACTGAATATTTGTCATAACTTCGATAAGTTTCCGATTTGCTACTGCCCAGCCGATGCGGAAACCCGTCATTGCATACTGTTTAGAAACCCCGTTGATAACAATCAATTTAGAGTTTTCACTCAAATCCTTTGCGTAGTTGTAGCAATTAATCGGTTTTCGGCCATCGAAGATAAGGCGATGATATATATCATCCATAATCAAGTAGATACCGCGTTTTTCGCAAAATTCGACGATTTCCGCTATAAACTGCTCGGAATACATCGCTCCGGTTGGATTGTTCGGACTATTAATAATTATTGCTTTTGTGTAGGAAGTAACCCGTTGTTCTATATCTTCGAGTCGAGGGTAGAAAGTACCATCTTCGGAATAAACGGGAACTGGAACTGCACCACACAACTTTACCATTTCCGGATAACTTACCCAATAGGGTGCGGGATAGATGACCTCTTCTTGGGGGTTGAGTATCGCTTGCAAGCAAACCATAATGGATTGTTTGGCTCCACTTGAAGCGATGATGTTTTCTGGTGCGACAAGTCGGTTGTAGAACTCTTCTGTGTAACGGATAATTGCTTTTTTCAAAGCGGGGATACCATCGGCAGGAGTGTAGCGAACTTCCCCCGAATTGATTAAATTTGCTGCGGCAACAAGTGCTTCGAGTGGTGCTTTGCTCTTTGGTTCACCACCGCCAAGATGTATTACTGGCTCACCTTTTTCTCGCAGAATCGCAGCAATTTCGTTTAACTTTAGTGTGGCAGATTCTCTAATTGACCGGCCAATAAGACTTAAATTCATTTTCTACCTTTATAAACATTTTCTAAATAAATAAGTTGTTCTAAACAACTAAATTCCTAATTTTTTTTATTATAACCAAAAGTTTATATCTCTTTTGTTGCAATGTTGTTGAAAATTAATTGCTGATTATGTAGAATTTGCCATCTATAATGTAGGGGCATATTACAATATGCTCCCTACATTTCTTTATAGTCGGGGTTCGCAACGAGGGGGCATGCCTACGTTGATTTATCTTATGGTTAAGTGAAACTTATGAGACAACTCAAATGACAAATTTGTTCTTGTTTTTTAGGTATCTCGTAGTTTTTAGTGGATAATTGGGGACAATTATAAACTTTCAAAAATGGGAATTTTTACTTAATTTGCCTTGTCATTTTTAAACAATGAAGGGAATATTTTATGGGTAGTGTAATTCTTTCTGCTGTTCGAACACCTGTTGGTGCTTTCTTGGGAAGTTTGTCCAACTTCTCTGCTCCACAGTTGGGAGCGATTGTCATTCGCGAAGCAGTCAACCGTGCTGGTATCGAGCCAAACGAAGTAAGTGAGGTTATTATGGGCGAAGTTTTGCAAGGCGGTGTTGGCCAAGCGCCAGCCCGGCAGTCCGCTATTTATGCTGGGCTACCGGTAAGCGTTCCTTGTATGACAATCAACAAGGTCTGTGGAAGCGGTTTGAAATCGGTAATGCTCGCAGACCAGGCAATTCGTTGCAATGATGCAGAAATCGTTGTTGCCGGAGGTATGGAATCTATGTCCAATGCTCCTTACTTTGTTAAAAAAGCAAGAACGGGATTCAAAATGGGCAACGTTGAACTAATCGACTTGATGATTCACGACGGCTTGTGGGATGTGTATAACCAAATCCATATGGGGAACGCTGGAGAACTTTGCGCCAGTGAATGCAATATATCCCGCCAAGAACAAGACGAATACGCAATCATGAGCTACAAGCGAGCAATCGAAGCGACCGAAAAAGGCTGGTTCGCCGAAGAAATTGTCCCCGTAGAAATTGAAGATAAGAAAGGGAAGATTATTGTCGATAAGGACGAAGAGCCTTTCAAAGTTAATTTCGAAAAGATTCCACAACTAAAACCCGTGTTCAAAAAAGATGGCACGGTCACAGCAGCGAACGCTTCTTCAATCGACGATGGTGCCTCTGCTGTTGTTGTTGCATCCGAATCCGTTGCCGAGCAAAAAGGATTGAAGCCATTGGCAAGAATTATTGCTCACACTTCTTATGCACAGCAACCCGAATGGTTCACTACTGCCCCGGCGAAAGCAATAAAAAACGTTTGCAACAAAGCAGGTATGAAAGTCGAAGATATTGACCTATTCGAAATCAACGAAGCATTCGCGGTCGTTTCTATTATCACTTGTCGTGAACTCGGAATTCCATACGAAAAAGTAAATATTCACGGGGGTGCCGTTGCAATCGGGCATCCGATTGGTGCCTCGGGTGCAAGATTGCTGACAACTCTAATATACGCGCTTAAGAAGATAAACAAGAAGTATGGATTAGTAACGCTCTGCATCGGTGGTGGAGAAGCAAGTGCAATGATAATCGAAATGATGTAGTTGCCAAACATAAAATTTCCTACCTATAATGTAGGGGGCATATTGCGATATGCCCCTACATTCTTATAAGTCAGCTCGAAGGGAATAATTTCACGTATTTTAAAGAATCAAATAATTTCTTTGGCAATTTCTGTAAATTCTGTAAGAATCATTGCCGTTGCTCCCCAAAGAGCAACTTTTGGATGGACTCTCCATAATGGGACAACCACCTTGTTCCCACCAAAATTCCAAATTTCCTCTTGCATATTGCTATCGTCAAGGAAATAATTGAGTTGAATGAAGAAACATTCGGAGACCTCAGTAAGGTTCAACTTAATTTCTGGTTTCGATTGCAGATACCCAACCACGGGGGTAATGGTGGTATCCGATGGTGGCACAAATAAATCCGAAAGCAAACCGATGATTTCTATTCGTTCTGGGGAAATGCCAATTTCTTCGTACGTTTCGCGTAGCGCTGAATCTATTGCTGTTTCGTTCCGCTTGCGATGCCCTCCGGGAAAACTTATCTGGTTGCCGTGTTGCGGAAGGCTGGAACTCCGCAAAGTAAAAAGTATTTCAAGGTTTTCTATGGAATTGCCAACGAGCAGTAGCAATACCGAACTCGGTGTTGCATTAACACTCGGTTCAAAGGAACGGAAGGGTTCGACTCCAAGACGCGGAGCCATTCTAATATGGGCGTTTTTCCCCGGCAGATTCCCCTGCAATTTCCGCTTCAACGCATTCAAAAAATCCCGCAATCTGTTTGTCATTTGATAAACCTTAATGCTTGGACAGGCTTAATTTTGGATGCTATGAGCGAAGGAATTATTGCCGAAGCAAATCCAATTGAAAAAGTGAAACCAGCAACAACCAAATAGTGAGACAAAGAAATATCGATTGGCAAAGCATTTAAATAGTAAATCTTGCTATCGAGATGGATAATCTTATACTCCTTTTGGATAATACAAAACAAAAAGGCTAAAAGGAAACCAATGGAAGTTCCTAATACAACAATTTTCAATCCATAATGAATAAATAGGGCGACTATCTCTTTCCGTTTCATTCCTAAGGTAGCAAGGATTCCGATGCTCTTAGTTTTTTCGACGATGTTAATCAACAAAAAAGTAACGATATTAAATACAGCCACAATGGTTATCAAACTCAATACGATTGGAATTGGTTCTTTTTGAAGTTCAATCCAAGCAAAGATAGAAGAATGAAGTTCGTAGAAGGTAAAGCAAAAGAAAGGGTATCCAAGAACTTCTTCTATATGGTTAGCAATGGAATTAATTTTGGTAACGTCTTTGATAAAGATATCGAAAGAGCTTGTCGAAAGCGAATCGAAACCGGAAAATTTTGCAACGCTTCGATACGGAGCATACACCACAAGACCGTCGTATTTTGCCATTCCCGACTCGTAGAAGCCAATAACCCTGAACTTTTTATAAGTTGGAAATACTAATCCGTCTTTGGTGAAAGACCTTGCGGTTGCAAGAACAATGGAATCCCCAACATTAGCCCCTATTTTATCGGCAAGCATTTTCCCGAGGATGATTTCGTTGGCTTCTGCCGACGAAAATTTGTGATTTCCGTAGTGAACCAGTCCTTCGAGTTCGGGCAAATTATTATATGGAAAAAATGCTTTCAAAAGCACACCATCGAGAGCGCCGCGGTATTTAATAAGAACCTCTTTTTCAATAGTTGGGACTGCTTTTGTAATTTCGGGGATATTCTTCATCAGTTTATTTTGTATGTCATAGGCATTCTGAATTGGATTACGATTGAAGGTGAGTAGTTTGATATGTGAAGTGAAGCGGATAGCATTTTCTCGGAGCATCGAGTCGAAACCATCGAGTATTGCAAGCGAAATGATTAACGCTACGACTCCCAAAATAATGCTTACAAGCGAAGACCACCACGCGAAATTGACAAAGCCACTGCGAGTTTTGGTTCTACTATATCGCTTTACTAAAAAATTTATAAAATTTAAGTTCATTTTTCAAAAAAATCAAAATTAATGCAAAATAGCGAATTATAAACCTAAATTACTCGTTAGCAACTATGATTGTCATTCTGAAGGAGACTCGTTCCACAACCTCTCTTCTGTCATTCTGAGTCCCATCCCGTCCCACAAGACGGGACGGAACGAAGAATCTAAA
>CAZPSM010000105.1:0-6383 GCA_964589125.1 uncultured Hyphomicrobiales bacterium
ATAGTTATTACTCAATCGTTTCGGGGTTCCACGCTACTCGATAGCCTTGGTTGCAAGATTCGAGCAACTCCATATCTTCTTTCGCGATTTCAAAATCGAACAGTTGTGAGTTTTCAATTATGTGCTCTTTCCGCGATGCTTTAGGAATTACTATCGTGCCAACCTGTAGTGCCCAACGAAGAAGAATTTGGGCAGGGTTTTTGTGATATTTTTCTGCAATTTGAACAATTTGTGGGTCGTTCAACTTTCGGCTACGAACCAAAGGTGAATAGGCTTCAATAAGTATTCCATTTTCCTCGCAGAACTCCTTTAATTCTTTCTGATAAAGAAAAGGCGAAAACTCTACTTGATTGACAACCGGTATTACATTGGCATAATTAAACATTTCTTGAATATGCGAAATTGTATAATTACTTACTCCAATTGCAGAAACTAATCCTTCATCGTAAACTCGTTCCAATGCTTTCCAAGTTTCTCGCCTTAAACCCGGGAGAGGCCAATGCACTAAAACAAGGTCAATATAGTCAAAGCCAAGTTTACTTAAGCTCCTTTCAACCGCTTTCAAAGTCTTATCGTAACCTTGGTCATCATTCCAAACTTTAGTTGTAACGAATACATCGAGTTTATTTAAACCACTATCGCGAATAGCACGTCCAACATCTTCTTCGTTCCGATAAAAAGCAGCGGTATCGATATGCCGATAACCAACTTCTAATGCCCAAAGGCAAGCATTGTATGTTTCTATCCCTGGTTGCATTAAGTAAGTACCTAAACCAAGAATAGGGATTTTCACACCATTATTCAGTGTTTTTTTTGTTCCGATATCCATAGCAATGTAGCAAAATTTTTTAAATTGCAATTTAATGAATTATCAACGAAGTTTTTATTTTTAAATTGTTTGAACAAATATGAAGTTTCTACTAGTAGGTTTTATCTCTTGTTTAACTTTTTGGAATACTATCCATACAGCAAATTCGAGTGAATCGATTTTCTTTCTGGACAATGTTTATAAACTCTCGTTTTATCCATACAAAACCCAACAGACTTGTGGACATTTCTCATCATATTCCTCGAGAGAAAATCAAAAAGGAGTTACTGCAATTAACCCACGTTCATACGATGTAATATCATACGACCTTTTTTTAGATTGGTATAATGTCCTTAAAAACCCAACTGGCATGGATTCCTTGGATAGAATTTGGTATGGCAAAAACAATATCACACTCCAAATCAAGCAAAACAATTTAACTCAAATCGAACTCGACGCTTCTAATCTTGTGATAAACTCGGTTAAAATCCTCTATAATAACCAATCCTACATAATTACTCCCACACCCAAAATTTTCGGCGATTTGTTGAAAGTTCCTCTTCCTTTCCAGGTTTTCGATAGTGATACTTTGACAGTATCAATAGAATACACTTACGCAAGAAATATCGAGTTCGGAAAATATCGCGGATTTTATCTATATCCGAAACGGATGTATGTTGGTAGTTTACCCGCTCCGTTTTACGACTCGGTTTTTGTTGAAGAAAGACTTGCCTATACAATGAGTGAACCAGAGGATGCTCGCTATTGGATGCCTTGCAATGATGCACCCTACGATAAAGCCGAAGCAAAAATAACCATTCGAGTTCCAGATGGCTATATAGCTGCCTCGAACGGTTTCCTTGAAAGACTTGAAACGGATGGAGATACAGCCAAAATTTTTTATTGGGTCAGCGACAAACCAATCACTACTTACTTAATGTCCGTTACCTCATCTAAATACATAAAGTATTCCGATTGGTATCGGAAAACTACGAACCCATCGGACTCTGTTGAAGTTCAATACTATGTTTGGGAAAAAGATTACCTAAGCACAAAAACCGATGGTTCGGAATATAATGCTCGCCATACTTTTTCTACTACAACTGCAATGATGGAATTCTTTTCTAAAACCTTCATAGAATATCCATTCGTAAAATACGGTATGGTTTCTATAATGCCATTTAACTTTGGCGGTATGGAACACCAAACAATAACCTCGGTTAATCGCACTTGGCTTCGAGTCAATTCTCAATTCGGTATTGCCCACGAGTTAGCTCATCAATGGCTTGGCGATTTAGTCACCTGTGCAACTTGGAACGATATATGGTTCAATGAAGGTGGAGCAACATGGAGCGAAGCTCTTTGGGCAGAAAAGATTTGGGGGAAAAATGGCTATAATGCTCTCCTTCAAAACTCGCGATCAAAATATCTTCGGGATGGTGGCTTAAATCTACCCGCAATCTACGGTTTGCCAACAAACACTATTTTCGGCACTTATTCAGTTTTAGTTTATCAAAAAGCCAGTTGGGTATATCATATGCTAAAAAATATGCTGGGCGATACCACATTTTTCACCACCCTTAGAGATTTTTTCCACGACTACGCATATCAATCAATAGAAACACAAGATTTAGTTAATTACCTGACCAACAAATTTTCCAACCCCCCGATTGATTTTGAAACTTTCTTTGAACAATGGATATTTAAAGCAGGCCACCCAGTCTATAGCGTTAGTTCGTCGATAAACAGTTTCCAAAATGATAGTGGATATTATAATGCGAATGTTATTCTTTCGCAAGTTCAAAGCAAAGCAGAAGTTCCGAATATTTTCCAAACCCCAATAAGGTTAGCATTTATCAAAAACGATTCGGTGTTCTACAAAACATTTATCAACAACCAACGAATCCAAACATACTCCTTTGCATTGCCTTTCTTCCCCGATTCTGTATTTATAGATACTACCTTTGTTTTATGCGAGGTTATCGAAACTTACTTGACAGCAGAAAACAATCAAGGCGGTTGCCTCGAAGGTGTTTCCCCAAATACTATAAGTCCAAACGACATACAACAATTAACTCTTTGTGTTCCAACGACTAACCATTATACAATTCAGATTTATGACCTTTTGGGAAGGCTAATCGAAACCATATACGACGGCAATTTGGACGAAGGCTCAAGGCTAATCCCCTTTTCCATAAATAAACTATCGAGAGGCTTATACTTCATCAACTGCTATTCTAATATTTCAAACAAAACTTTCCCTTTCTTGCGAGAATAATCAAGGCACGATGTTAAGAAACCAAAAATCCTTACTCTACGGGCTCATAAGCGTTTTGCTTTGGTCAACAGTTGCGACTGCTTTCAAAATTGCTCTTCAAATGACTATATACTCTCACCTACTTTTGTTTAGTGCGTTTTTCTCTTTCTTACTCTTTGGAATTTTAGTAGTTCTCTCAAAAGAAAGCCGATATGAAATTTCAACATTGACATTTAGTTCGATAGCGAAATCGGCAATTCTCGGCTTTCTTAATCCATTTCTTTATTATTTAGTTCTATTTAAAGCCTATTCGCTTTTGCAAGCCCAAGAAGCTTTATGTTTAAACTACACCTGGGCAATTATCCTCCCATTTCTTTCTATCCTGTTACAAAAGAAGCGATTGTCTGTTATTTCCTTCGTTGCCCTTTTTATAAGTTTCTTTGGCGTTCTTATAATTGTTTCGAAAGGGAGTATTTATGTTTTGCAACCTTCGAACGCAACGGGTGCAATACTCGCATTCGGTAGTGCCTTCGTTTGGGGCTTATTCTGGATTCTAAATACATCATCAACTCTGGACGATAAAATCCGTTTGTTCTTAAATTTTGCTTTTGGAACCGCCTTTACTTTCCTTTATATCATTATTTTTGAAAACCTGACATTGCCTAGGTTTAGAGAACTTGTCCCAATCATCTATATCGCCATCTGCGAAATGGGAATTACCTTCTTGCTATGGAACAAGGCATTGAAACTTACAGATAATCCTGCAAAAATCAGCAACTTAATTTATCTGTCCCCACTAATATCAATGATTTTTATAAATACCGTTCTTGGTGAAGCAATACACCTTGCAACTATACCGGGTCTGATTTTAATTATTATGGGAGTAATGCTACAGAATTGGACAACCTTCCGAACCTTTCAATCTTGTTCAAAATAGCTCGATTTTAAATCCTTTTAAAAGGCAACTGAAAATTGAATTTCCTTCATAAACCTCAATATTTCTAAGTAAGGAAATTCAAATTTTAAAACCGGAAACATCAGAATTAGATAAATGCACAAATGTTATCTTAATAGTTGGACATAATTAGCGAGCATATTACACAAAGCAAGGTAAATAACCATAAGGAAAGTATTAAATAAAAAATACAATAAATTTTATACTGCATTAAACCATTTTAATCCCAATGTATCTAACAAATATAGAATCAAAAATCATTAATTTTGTTCAACAAAGAAAAATGGAGATTGCAAGATAAACTATGTATAAGATTGTTGTTTTTACTCTTTTATTAGATACAACAAAAGTTGCTTTTTAATTATTATGTTCAACGATTTAAATAGAGTTACACTATGAAAAATTTACATTTAAGCAAAAATATTCTTGCAATTTGTGTTGCAATACTATGGGTTCCATCAATTTTGTTTTCCCAGCATGGCGTCTCACCTCAATGGAGCGACCCTGTTGTTTTACCGAGATATAACGAAGCACTTAATGCCAAACAACGCGGTGTTCTTTACAATAATATTGTAACCACCAGTAATGGACGAATTATCATTTCAACATCTGAGGTGAACCCATCTAATATAAATCAACTTTATGGGCATTATTTAACTTATTCAGATGATGGTGGTATAAGCTGGAGTAGTCCTATCAGATTCACACCAACCGACTTAGTGATAGGAGGAACATCGGTTAAATTGGCAATAGATAATGATGATACTCTATATGTTTTATGGAATTCTGTTAATCCTTCGGCCATTTTTATTTCTATATTGGATAAAGATTTAAACATTATTAAGGATTCTATACGCGTTGCCAATAAACAAACATACGGAAACTTTGCCACACACTTTACCATTGATAGAAAAAATAGGATTCATGTAATGTGGCACGAAGGAAATCCCGGCACATCAAACACTGCAGAATCTTTCTATACTCGGTCTACAGATGGAGGGAGAATTTGGCAATCACCCATACCATTAAGCACTAACGATGGACGCCATTCAGCTTTTCCTCATGCACAATTTGATTTTGCCGGAGATACATTAGCCATTGCTTGGCGAGACTCTGTAAGTACCACCTTGAAATGGGATGTTTACATAGTTTATAGTACCAATGGTGGACAGAGCTGGTCTTCACCCAATCCTGTTATTTCAGGTATAGATTCAGATTGGGACCCAGATATACTGATAGACCCATTTAATAGAATACATTTGTTTTATACTAAATATCCTCAGGGTAATCCTCATGGAGGTGCAAGGAATTACTATAAATATTCAGATAATGTTGGAGCTACATGGAGTCTTCCAACCCCACCAGGCGATGGTATGTTTTCCGCTCCCTATCGTTCGCAGTTGATTGAAGGAACCAGATACGACGCTATCAGAAACGTGTTGTTTGTTACATGGAAAGATGAAAGAGATTTTGATTATTCCACTGGCGCTGTAAAAGGAGATATTATGTTAGCATATTCAACAAATAGAGGTTCAACCTGGTCAACCCCTGAATTTATTACAGACCATTATGATTCAACAGTAGGTTTTAAAGGAGGTGCTCTTTTACCTAATGGTGAATATTGTATCAACTACGAATTAATTTCACAAGACGATATCACCAATCCGAGTACATTTTTACGAGTATATTTTAGAAAACGTCAGGCGGTGCCAACAAATGTAGCAGGTGATCAAAGAATCCCTGAATCATTTCAGTTGTTTCAAAACTATCCGAACCCGTTCAACCCGTCAACAACAATTCGCTTTTCTTTATCAAGAACAGAACACGTAACGCTGAAAGTTTTTAGTATCCTAGGAAATGAAGTTGCAACACTAGTTGATGGAGAAATGACAGATGGAGAACATTCCGTTGTCTTTGATGCGAAGGAATTGCCAAGTGGAGTGTATTTTTATCAGTTGAAAACAAGTAATTTTGTTCAACGAAGAAAAATGGTGATGGTGCGATGAACCCTTTTGCCTTGGTTGTGCTTCTCCTCTTATTCAATGTTACGACAGCATCTGCACAAACTCCGCCGCCTGTGTACGTTGTGCTCTTCACGCACATCGAGGACAACACGCCAGCGGGTGTGCTCGGCACGCAGCAATCGAGACAAAACTACCTTCTCTATCGAGGAAGGCTTATTGCTGTTGGGAACCTCTTCATCAACTATAATGCGCGTTGGGTGTTTCAACCGGATTGGAAATTCCTGCTTGCTGCGTTGATGTATGAGGATTCGACTCTCATTGGCACAACCAACGGAAAAAATCTGCTGCGCTATATGAAAGAAGATCTCGGTCTCAGCCTCGACCCGCATTCGCATGAGA
>CAZPSM010000106.1:0-6249 GCA_964589125.1 uncultured Hyphomicrobiales bacterium
GACGGGACGGAACGAAGAATCTAAAAAATGTTATGACAAAAGTAGAACAGGCATTTCTGCCTGTTCCATAATACAATGAGATTCTTCGCTACGCTCAGAATGACAAAGGGGAATGTTCAGAATGACACAGGAAAAGGCAATGTCATTCTGAGTCCCATCCCGTCCCACAAGACGGGATGGAACGAAGAATCTAAAAGGAACGGTGGTGGAAGAGATTCTTTCCCGTCCCGTTCTGTTAAACGGGACGGGACTCAGAATGACAATGGGAAGGAACTGACCAAAGGGTTGCAATCCCTTATTCCCGGCAGTTCACACGAATTGCTCCTTTGTTTCAAAAAAATTTCTATTTCTTTTGACATATAATAAAAATGTTGTATTTTTTAGTTCTTTCATTTGGATATTTCAAGGATAAATTAACAGATGGAGCAAGTTCAACAAATCACGATGGCGAAGAAGCATCGTTACGCATTCATCGATGTCCTTCGTGGCATTGCTGTTCTTTGGATGGTCGAAACTCATGTTATCGACGTTGTCCTTTCGCCGAACTTTAAAAGCGGATGGTTTTACAACCTTGTTAATATTTCTAATGGGTTCGTTGCAGTAACATTTCTGTTTTGTGCTGGGGCTGGATTCTGGATTGCAGCCACACGCAAAGCCGACGAATATCGGCAATTACAATCACCACTTTGGCAATATCTTCGCCGACTCGGTTTGATTTTGTTAATTGCTTACTGGCTTCACTTCCCAACGATGTCGTTCCAACAAATCTTTTCGCTAACACCGGAGCGTTGGCTTTCGTTTTTCGAATGCGATATTCTCCAGACTATTGTCTATTCGTCCCTTTTTGCTTTAATTTTTCTTCTTTTAATTAAGGATTTGCAGGTTTTGAAATGGATTTACGGGCTTTTGGGTTTATTGATTTTCATTTTTGCTCCTTTGGTCTGGGGGTTAAATCCTTTTGATTATCTCCCTGCGTTTTTTGCGTCTTTATTTGCAAAGTACCCAATCTCGAAATTTCCTTTATTCCCGTGGAGTGGATATTTCTTTGCTGGTGCATTCATTACTGCTCTGTTTTTCCAGAGTCCGAACAAGCGGAAACTTTCGTGGGGCTTTTTGTTAGTTGGTCTCCCTTTGCTATTCATTATTTTTCACACAAGGTTTTTAACTGATTTCTATGGCTTTCGCGATTGGTGGCATGTTTCGTTCTTCCACTCACTTTTTCGAATTTCGGGAACGGTCGCCGTTTTCGGTTTGCTATTTTTGATTGAAGAATGGTATAAAGACAAGCGCATTGGAAAGGCATTACAATTGTGTGGACAAGAGTCGCTCTATGTTTATGTAAGTCACTTGCTCGTCGTTTATGGTTCGATTGCGAATTTTGGTATGCGTTATTTTGTTGGTTCGCGACTTGACCCATTCCGAAGTATCCTTGTAATACTTGGGCTCTGGATTGCTTGCTACTTTACTGCATATGCTTGGCACCAGTTGAAGGCTTTCGATATTAACAGGGCACGATGGGTTATGGCAAGTGCCTTTGGACTCTTCTTTTTGATTTTTTTGGTGTTGTAAAAGTGAGGATATCTATGCAATTACCTAAGCACTTTCAGCAAATACCTATTTCCTATGTTGTCGATTAACTCGACGAAGTTGTAAGCCGAGAATAATGGTATGTGTGTTATTTCATTTTTCGATTCAATGCTCCCTTTAGCCAGTAATGTTCCCGATAGATTAAATGCCTGGTAGGTAATAGGCAATCTGGCATTTTCGAGCCATTGAGTTAAATCATCACTGCTTTGGCAATTTTCTACAGCAGTAGTGGTTTCTTCGACCAGGAACGCTTGCACAAATCTTCCATCTTTTGAAATTGCAGTAACTTCAATTTCGCCAAAAGGGAGTTCGCTCCCCTTATCGAAATAGCATACTACCATATTGTTCAAGGCATAGTCGAAATCGAGAGAACTGGCTATAAGATAAAGATTGCCATTCTCGTCAAACTTACAATAAAATATAGAATTTATAGGTAGAGCGTTCGAATTCCTTACATCTGAAATTTTCTTCGAATTTTCGACTTTCAATGCGAAGCCCACCACTGGTTCACCAGCCTTCAAGACCATTGGTTTGCGATTGATTCCTTGAACCAAGTCGTTTTTCTTGCCTTCATAAATTACTATTTGCTCTTTGTTCGGTTGTCGAATCCCGAAACTATGCTGTTTGCCGAAGTTCAACGGAATAACTAACATATCGTTCAAAGTGATTTCTCCATCGCCGTCGCAATCGGCAAAAGTAACTTCGGAACTATCCCAAGCAAGACACCTTTGTCCAATCCAATATGTTGTTGCATTTTTTCTTTTGAAGGAACGAAAGTTTGTTTTCTTAGAGCCATAGCCTAAATACAACCCGAGTTTCGATATATCTTTAATTCCTACTACGCCGTCGTTATCGGCATCACCGGGCCAAACATCTACAAAGCTGTGAATCGTGTAAGTATAAATTTGGCTTTGCAGCGGTTGAATCCTACCTCCGCTATCGGTTGAAACAACTGCCTGAGCATCTTCGAATACAAAAATCAAAGGAGTTCCATTAGGAGATTGCGGAGAGACAGAGAACTCAAATTCTACGACTTGTGGGGAATCATATCCATCGCTCCCAATTGTGTCGCCAGTCAAAATCCCGAAATATATGCTTTCGCTTAAATCCAAAGTATTTACAAATGGATAAACAAATACAGAACCGTCCTTGCCAAAATCAAAAATCCTGTAGTTGGAAAACTGGACGAATTCAGAAAGATTATGTCGAAGAACAAAGGAAATCCCTGTTGCACGCGAAACATCTTTTACAACGACTTTTATGGCAAAATTATATGTCGCGGTTACAAAACTATTCCTTGTTGAATCAACATCTGTGCGGACAAGTAGGACTTCTTGCCCGTTCGCAATGAATGTATAAGCAAACAGCAAAACTAAATTTAATAAGAGTTTCTTCATTGTCAATTTTTCGATTAATCAATAAGCGAAAAAGCAATTCTTATGCCAGAAATCCTATTAAATAGTAAAGGGACATTCGCGAACAAAAGAATATTTGCTAATTGAACATCGGTTCTTTGGTTCAGTCAATTAATAGGAAATATTTCGGTTGATTTAACTCGCAACCCACGCTTTTTGAATATAGAACAACATTTTCAGAGAAAAGCGATGGCGATTATTAACCATCTTCTCTAATAATTACAACCACTAGAGTTCAGTAATCCATTTAAATCTTTGGTTATTTCTTTTTTGGTGGTGGTCGTCTTCTTCTGCCGGTTAATGGTGGTTGCCCGGGAAGGCGTCGCCCTTGGGATTCTGCAATTTCCTGGGCTTCGCGAAGTTTTCGTTGGAACCAGCTTTCTTTTTTAGGTGCCCGTTTTAAGTCTGCTAATGTAAGTTTCTTTTTAGAATATTTATTCAAGTACGTTTGGTGTGCGATACTGAATAAATTAAACATAAAGTAATACAAATTTAAACCCGAAGGGAAATTCGAGAATAAAAAAACGAAAAGTATTGGCAAAATGTATATCATTGCTTTTTGCCGTGGGTCTGTCAAAGTCATTTTTTGTTGTAAGAAAAGTGTAATGCCCATCAGAATAGCTAATCCAGAAATATGTTTAATCCCGAAAAGAGGGAAAGGCATATTGATTATGTAGTCGGGGAGCGATAAATCGGTTATCCAAAGAATGAAAGGTGCTTGCCGAAGTTCAATGGCGGTTCGTAGTACAGCCCAAAGTGCATATAGTATAGGTAGTTGCAACAAGAGTGGTAAACACCCCCCCATCGGATTAATACCATATTCCGAATATAGTTTCATCATCGCTTGCTGTTGCTTTTGGTGGTCGTCCTTGTATTGTTCGCGTATTTTAGTCATTTCGGGAGCAAGCAATTGCATTCGTTGAGCAGAACGCATCTGTGAAATCGAAAGCGGATAAAGAATTATTTTCATTAAAAGGGCGAAAATAATTATACTTATCCCATAGTTTCCTATAAAGTAATATATGAGTTTGAATATTGGCAACATAAAGTACTCACCAATCGGACGCACCAAAAATCGCCAACCAAAATTGACAACAGCAGAAATTCCATATTCGTGAACAATCCCATAGTCAATCGGCCCGATATAAATATCGAACTCTTTCTTTTGATAGCCACCTCGGTATGGAAAGCTAAGAGTTATGTTATATTTTTCGATAGTGCCATTGTCTTCGACCGGTTTGCTATATCCCGACATTCTAACGGTTCCGTCGTAAGATTGATATGGAACAGGTATAATTGCAGCGGTGAAATACTTTGTTTTAACAGCAACAAAATCGAGTTTACCCGATGGTGAAGTTTGAGCAGGCTCTTGACTTGTTGCATCCAACTCTTCAATTTCGCCATTGAACGAGGCAATTGCCTTTGCTTCACTCGATTCATCGATTGAATTAGCCTCTTGATAGCGAAGCCCATCGTACCATTGCAACAAATAACCACGCGGATTGATGTATTCATCGACATTGTCTAAAACGATTTCCGTTCGAAAATGGTATTTATTTCCATAAAAAATATATTTCTTCGTGATTGAACGACCCGGGGCAAATTCAATGCTCGCTAATAGCACCAATGAGTCGTCCCCGGAAATTTTATTGTAATTGGATTTATTATTGACGAAAGTATAATTCAAGTTCCTGTCGTCGATTACAAGATTATCGCGAGTATTGAAGCGAAGCGAAGGAGTGCCACCTCGTGCCCAAATTAATTGAGAAGGATAGCCGTTCCACATTTTAAATTTTTTGAGGTTCCACGATAAAATTGTTGCACCTTTCGACGAAATTTTCGCCTTAATTAAATCATTCTCGATTGTAATAATATTTTCAACACCGCCAACGAAAGGAGCAAACGATTGACCATACTGATTGATTATGTTCAAAGAGTCGTTTAAAATTGCAACAGATGTATCCTTTTGAACATTTGGAACTTGTGTTGGTTGGGTGGTTGTATCCTTTTGGGGCTGTTCGCTTGGCGTTGGCGGAGGAACTTCTCGCACCGAGATGAAAAACGTCCAAATTGTAAGGATAATTGTGATTAATACTATTGCAATGATTGATTTCTTATCCATTTTAAATGTCTTTCATTGGTTGAACCTATGGAACGGGGTCGTAGCCACCGCGATGGAAAGGATTGCAACGGGCAACACGCTTAATGGTGAACCAAGTTCCCTTGATTGCACCGTGTTTTTTCAAAGCCTCGATTGAATATTCGGAACACGATGGGTAGAATCGGCAACTCGAAACAAAAAGAGGCGAAATAAAAATTTGGTAGAGCCTCACAAAAAATATTAAAATGTGTTTCAATTTCGTACCCCTGCCGATAAATCTTTAAAATAATCATAGGCGTTGAGTAAAAGTTTACGAACAGTTGGATAAACGTCTGCCAATCGAATTTCACAAGGTCGATTTGGCGATTGAAGCCAATTCAAAAAAATGTATTGAAACCGCCCAAAAGAATCTTCCATATCTGTTTTAGCAGTTTTTCTTAAAGATTCTCGAAGCAAACGCTTTATTCGATTTCGAACGACCGATTTTTTAGAAATCTTTTTGCTTACGTTCACTGCATAATAAACTTTAATAGTGTCTGCTTCGAATTCATACGGCTCGCGAGGCGCTACAATCGCCTTTAAGTTACCTTCTTTAAACCACTTTCCCTTTTCAAAAAGAAAATCAAACACTTTTTTCTTTTTTATTGGCACAAGTTTGTAAACCACAGTGCATTTCGAAAGTTTCAATTAATATTTCTTCTTTTCATCGGAGACGGTTAATTTATGGCGTCCTTTTGCCCGTCGGCGAGCAAGAACTTGGCGACCATCTTTCGTTGCCATACGTGCACGAAAACCATGCGTTCGAAGTCTTCGCCGTCTGCTGGGTTGATATGTTCTTTTCACTTATAACTCCGTTTACAACTCAAACATAATAAACAGATTACAAAAATAAGAAAAATTTACGAAAAAATTTCATATCAGTTATCCTCCCTCTCTCATTCCGAGTTCCACTTTCCGAAAGGAAACGTAACGAAGAATCTAAAAAATGTTAGAAGCAAAGAGTAGAACAGGCATTCCAGCCAGTTCCATAATACAATGAGATTCTTTCCCGTCCCGTTCTGTTAAACGGGACGGGATTCGGAATGACAAAAGGAGAATGTTCAGAATGACAAACGAGATAGATTCTTCGCTACGCTCAGAATGACA
>CAZPSM010000107.1:0-257 GCA_964589125.1 uncultured Hyphomicrobiales bacterium
AAATCAGCGAAGAGCAAAGTAAAGAAATAACAATCGGCACTTTTAATATCGAATGGCTTGGCGATGGCATCAACGACAGAATCGAACGTAGCGAACAAGACTACAAAAATATAGCCGAAGTAATAAAACAATCAGGCGTCGATTTGCTCGGAGTTGAAGAAATTGAAAACATTAATGCAATGACAAAAGTGATTAAATACTTACCCGACTACTCTTTTTTCCTTTCGCGCGACGATGCACCACAAAAAGTTGGCATT
>CAZPSM010000107.1:322-6234 GCA_964589125.1 uncultured Hyphomicrobiales bacterium
AGTTGAACAACGTCGAACTCGTCCGGGTTTTGTGGCAGTTGTACAAAAAGGAAACTTAGATTTTATCGCTATGGTCGTGCATTTTAAAGCAACAAGTCGTTTCGATGAAACACCAGAAAAATTAGAACAAAGCAGAACATTACGGGCGCGACAAGGCGAAATCGCAGTCGCTTGGGTCGATTCCATATTGAAAGCAAAGAACGAGCAAGATGTTGTGGTCCTTGGCGATTTCAACGATAGCCCGTTACGTAAAAAATACAATACAATGACTGCCTTCCTGTCATATCCCGATGTCCTCTTTTTAACCGAGAACCTGAAAAGTTGCAAATACCAGAACGCTTATGGAATTGACCATATAGTTGTTACCCGTTCCCTCTTTAATCGATATGTGCAAAACTCTACTAAATTTTTCGATACCTTTTCAATGTTCAAAAAAGAAGACGCCGAAAGAATTTCGGACCACTGCCTTATCCTTGCTCGTTTCGACATCACAACACCCGATAACGACCCAAGCAAATATTTTACAAATTCGAAACAAATTGCTAAAAAGTAAATCAATCATGGGTAGCGTATGAAACTCATTATAATTGGAACAATCTTAATCTTTTTCGTGACAATCCAAGTTCTTGGACAAGACTCTCTCCGAATCGTTTTTTCCAAGATAGTTGGTTCCGAAAATTATAGGAAATACTGTCAGTATTTAAGCGGTATTTATCCCAAAATAGATTGTAGAAATGCCTTTGGTTTGAAACTCGAAAAAATCGATTCTGTTTTCAAAGATGCCGATGGCTTAGTATTGACCGGAGGAGTCGATGTAAATCCTCGATATTATGGGCGTTCCGAAGATTCCTCTCTTTGCGAAGTCGATGATTACCGCGATAGCCTTGAATTCCAATTAATCAAACTTGCGTTCGAAAGAAATCTACCAATCTATGCAATATGTCGTGGTGAACAGATTCTAAATGTATATCTTGGAGGAACACTACTACCCGATATTCCAACGTATCGACCCAACGCAATTCAACATAGTTGTGGAAATGGTAAACCTTGCAAGCACTTGGTTTTTGTCGAGAAGGAAAGCAATTTTTATAGGTTAATAGGTCGCGATACATTTAGCGTAAATTCATTTCATCATCAAGCGGTGGAACGTTTAGCAAATGATTTAAAAGCAGTTGTTTTTTCTGAAGATGGAATAATCGAGGCTTACGAATGGGAAAATCCCGATGGGAAGCCTTTCTTGATCGCTGTGCAATGGCACCCCGAACGCCTTACCCCAAACGACCCAGTAGCGCTTACGCTTGGGAAAAAATTCATCGAAGAAGTCCTACGAAGGAAGCAAAATTACAAACATTAAATACTGAAGTTTAAACTTATCTGCCCCAATATAAAATTAGAAAGTTTTGCGCCATTGCTTAGATAATAATATCGTAGGTAAATATTGATACCTTTATCGTTCGATTTAAGATTACACCATACACTTCCTTTATATCCATACTCGTAGTACGGTTGCGAGAACATAAAGTCTGGCGCAAAAATTTCGAAAACGTAAATAGCCGAAGAAAAACTCTCGCTCGAAAACAAATTGGCTCGGATGCCAAAATCACACCAAGACGCCGGCGAGCAAGCAAAATCGAGAAAAGTATGCCAACCTATTTCATTCGGCAAATATGAACTATTATTCAAATAGACAAAATCCATTCGATGACTTATTAACAACAGTTCCGAAAATGCATACCTATTTTCTATGAGTAATTTATACGATATGCTCTGGAAGGGTATTTGTTTCGTTTTTTGAATGTTATATGTATAATCCGTTTTCTCTTTCCGTTGAATCCTAACGCGTGTCCTAAGATTGTCGAATGGTATAAAGAAAGATTGCAAATAAAAATCATTGCCCAACACAGGGGTTTGAATAAGCAAGGTAGGTTCGAGTGTGCGGAAGTAATCGGCATAGAATTGGAAACTAAAATTGGAATTAGAGTATTCGATTCCGCAAAATATCCCAAATTCATTGTTTGGATATGAATTTTCGCCAAGCAACGCGCCAAAAGGGGAAGAAAATTCAGGAGAAAAGTATCTAAAGTTTAGAGTTGTAGCAAACGGCCTTTGGTTATATGCAAAAGCACATACAACACCTAAACCATTATTATTACTAAGCGATGCTTCCGTCGAAAAAATAATTTTATCATCGTATTGCAATTGCAAACCGAAGGAATGTAGCGCCGATTGGAATCCGCTTATGTATTTTTTAGACTTGGTTTGCAATGCCTTGTCATAGTTTAATTTAAGAATAGAATAATTGAGCGATATAAAATCCAAACGAAAGCCCACATCACCAAAAAGAGCGGTTTCGCCGAGTTGGTTCTTTTTTACTAATTCATTGACAGTTCGGAACAGTTCCGTCGTATAAATCGAAGTTACAACATTTCTCATAGTATCAACAGTTGCCGAACGATTGGCTTTCGAAACAAAGCCCAAAAAGTTAAAATTTAATTTCCCCCACAACTCGGTATTATAATCTAACGCAACACCACGAAATGTTCCATAGTCCATTGAAGTTAAGGTAGGTAAAATACGTTTTCGGAACATCGAGGAAACAACAATTGGGTTTGAACCTTTGTATTTGCCGAAAGGATTCCAAAGGATATTCCCAAAGTTGTTTTCGACAATAAAATTCCCTAAAATTAATTGTAATCTCTCGTAATTAAGTGAAATGAAAGCTTTATACGAATCGAAATAATTGCGTTCCCCAATGTCTTTCGAGGCGGAAACGCCGAGTTCCCCAAAGTTGCTTCGTAAAAGCAGTTTCTGGTAGGAATCAATCGGGCTACCAAGGAAGTTAGTGTCGGAGATATTCTGCTTCTCCACATAGAACCTTGAACGGACTATAACTTCGTAACTATTCGAATGATTCTGTTGATGTTCTCCTTGGGCATTATTATCAACCCTTGAAATTATTTTAAGTAAATCGCATTGCGAGGATAAAAGCCCAAGGGAATCACAAATTTCGTCGAATCCAAAGCCATTTTTGCTCAGGTTTTTTATCCTATTGGCTGTTTCAATAGGCACAGATAGAATATTAGCGATATCCTTAGTCTTGAATTTGACAATGGGCAATGGATTAGAAATAAATATATCAATATCTTCGATTGTATGATTTTTTCCAGTTTCTTCGTAAAATCGTTCGAGTATTTCTTCGACAAATATTTTTTCTGTCTCTAAAGCAAATGATTTAACAAATGCTAAACATACAATACAACCAACAACAAAAGTTTTAGGGATATTATCCATATTACAACTTGAAAACCATACCCAAAGTCAGCGAATATGCTAAATAATTATTATATTCCATATAAAATACGACATTTAACTTCTGCATAGGGCTAACAGAAATTCCAAAATAAAACGATTGGGGAAGTGTTCGAAACGAGACTTCAAACATTACTGCATTCACAGCCTTTGCACTGAAATTTGCAGAATAGGAAGTTGAATAATCAAGGATAAAATCGACATCTAAACCGGTCGAAATCCCAGCATTTGGTCGAAAACGAAAACCAAAGCCAGCAATCTGGTTCTGCGAGACTATCTGATTGCCAGCAATGAAATTAAGAAATTTAAACCCAATCAAAAAATCTTGAAAACCTTCGTATTGAAGGAAGATATCGGAATTAATAAAAAAAGCTTTTGTTCCGAAATCTTCAATCTTAAGTATTGTAGTTTTTAACCGAGTTGCCACAGAAAACCACTCAAAAAACTGTTTTTGCATATCGAGATAAACTTTGCTTTCCGAAAACAAATTCGAACCGAGATTGTCGATACCAACCCCCATTTTTAGAAAAGGAATCATATTGGTTGCAACTCCAAGACTAAACGAGTTAAGTTCGCTCATTGAAAAACCGAATGGCGAAAGGGATAAAACAACATTCAACCCTGTCACTTTACTTATGTTGAGCGGGTTAGATTGCCACTTAAATGTATACATTACGTCGTTTGAACAATTTTCGTCGGGTATGCTAAACCACAATCTATCTTTTGCAAACAGAAAAGAACCAAACGTGGCTAAAAGCAGAACAAATGACACGAACGATTTGTTCCTCATAAATTTTCTATTCTAATTTTCAAGTTCTTTTCAATTTATAAAATTCTAATTAAATTGGCAATTGTAAAATAGAAATTATAAATAAAATGAAATATTTTGGCTTTGTCGTTTTGCTAATTGCTGTTTCTCTCTTTGGCCATTGCTATGCACAAGAGATTAAGGCGAATGTAGTTGTCAATACCGACTTGCTTAGTATCGAAACCAAGCAATATGTCGCAAGCCTCAAAGATGATATTGAACGTTACATCAACAATCAAAAATTTTTAAATCGGGAATGGGAAGGGGAACCCATTCCGGTTGATATTAATATTTATCTGACTGGAGGCTCAAATTACCGATTTTCTGCAAGAATGGCTGTGGTTTCCCGTCGCTATCTCGATAACCCTGAAGGTGAACTCACCGCACAAATCCCTGCATTAAAAACTACCGAAACAACTTGGAATTTCGAATATTCTTATGGTGCAACTTTAACCTTTAACCCTCTTCGGTTCGACCCTTTCGTTTCGGTGATTGATTACTATATGTTTCTTGTGATTGGATTCGACTTGGATTCATACGAAGAACTTGGAGGAACAGTCGCATTTGAACAAGCAAAAAACCTTGTGCAACTCGGTGCAGCAATGAATATCGAGGGATTTCAAACATATTCAGAACCCGGAGCTTTAACTAAATATAATTTGGTAAGAGAACTTACCGACCCACGCTATTCCCAATTCAGGAAATTAATTTTCTCTTATTATGTCGATGGATTCGATAAGATGGCTTTCGATAGAGAAACGGCGATGAAAAATATTGAAGATGTTATATTATCAATGGCAAAATTTAAGCAGGAAAAAATTGTCGAAGCAAGTGTCCTTTTGCAATTGTTTTTCGATACTCATTCTCAAACAATTGCTACTTTATTCAATGGGCATTCTAATTCAGAACTTTTCAAAGCGTTGATGTATCTCGACCCCGGGCACAGTATGCTTTATCAGGATGCTATGGATGGAAAATTAAAATAGAGCCGAGGATTTGGAATAAAAATACTCGATTTTTTTTGCTATGTTCTGCAACTTGTTCTATAAGAAAAGTTTTATTGCTTATATAGTAAAACCTTTCAATTTGTTATATTTGTTTGTGGAGTTATAACATTAATTTAAAAAATGGAGAAAAGAACAAAACGAGGTGATACAATATGAAACCGTTAATATTACTACTAATATTTATTATAAATTATTCTCTTTTTTTTTTTTTTTTGGTTTGGGAAATCACCTCGCAAGATTTAACGGGGAATACAAATTTTGTTTATTATACAAGTCGTGCTGAGCTTTTCGCTGGAACTTTTAACAATGGTGTTTATTATTCAAGCGACAAAGGAAAAAGTTGGACACAGAAGAACAACGGATTAACTAACCAACAAGTATTCGCAATTGCTGAATACAAGGATACATTATATCTTGGAACTTTAGGTGGTGTATATAAATCCACAAACAACGGAAACACATGGATAGCGAAAAACAATGGTCTTTCCGATACATATATCAATGCTCTCGCTATAACACGCGATAAAAGAATTCTTGCTGGAACACTATATTCCGGACTGTTCATTTCGACTGATTTCGGAGACTCTTGGACTCAAATGCAAAACGATTTCTCTAACAAAAGCGTGAATTGCATCCTTGCAAAATCCGATGGCTTTGTTTTTGTTGGAACAACCTCTGGACTTTACCGAGCAACTCTTTTGTTCGATTTTTGGGGAAAAGTCGATGCCGATTTCCAGAAAAACACTAACATAAACACAATTGCATTAGATTCAAATGGAGTTCTATAT
>CAZPSM010000108.1:0-6214 GCA_964589125.1 uncultured Hyphomicrobiales bacterium
ATGTTGTGTGTAAATATAGTTATAATTAGTTTAATTGATTAATAATAGATTTGTTAATTTTTTTGATGATTGAGGTATTTATTGTGAGATTTGTGATGTGGTTGTTTGTTGGTGTTGTGTTTTGAATGATTTTGATATTTTTAGGTTAAAAATATTTAAAAAGTATAATTTTATATTTTTTAAGTTAAAAATTATTTTTAATACTCTTTAATTGGAATATCACCTTTTAATGCATAATACACACATTCGGTAAGTGCAAACATTTCGTCTTCGCCCGGGAAGACGAAGACCGAAGCTATAAAAGAAATTCGCTCTTTAATCAAATTGATTAGAGATGTTGAATATGCTAAACCCCCGGTAATTAATATTGCATCAACATTTCCCATAAGAACCGTACTTGCTGCTCCAACTTCTTTTGCTATTTGATAAGCCATCGCTTCATAAACTAATTTTGCGTGTCCATCGCCCTGGGCGATTCGTTTCTCGACATCGATTGCACTATTTGTTCCAAGATAAGCAACGAAGCCACCTCGTCCAGTAATCATTTTTCTAATTTCTGGATAAGTATATTTTCCTGAAAAGCATAAACGAGCTAATTGACCTGCGGGAAGCGTTCCGGCACGTTCTGGTGAAAAAGGACCTTCGCCATCCAATCCATTATTTACATCAACAACGCGACCTTTTTTATGGACACCAACAGTTATTCCACCCCCGAGATGAACTACAATTAGATTCAAATCGGTGAGATTTTTCCCTTGCTCACGAGCAAAACGACGAGCAACTGCTTTTTGATTGAGAGCATGAAAAATACTCACACGCGGAAGTTCGGGATGCCCAGAAATCCTTGCTATTTCATCAAGTTCATCAACAACAACAGGGTCTACGATAAAAGAGGGGACATCGTGCCCAATTTCTTTTGCAATTTCGTAGGCAAGTATAGCTCCTAAATTCGAGGCATGTTCTCCATAAACTTCATTGCGTAGGTCCTCGAGCATTTTTGAATTAACACGATATACGCCACTGGGAATAGGTCGAACAAGTCCACCTCTTCCGACAACAGCGTTGATTGTTTTGATATCGAGGTTTGCTTTTTCGATAGATTCGATAATGATTTGTTTACGAAAATCGTATTGGTCGAAGATTCGATTGTATTTTCGTAATTCTTCAACACTATGGCGTATTGTAAAAGTAAATTCTTCTTCTAAATTTCGATAAATAGCAATTTTTGTTGAAGTTGACCCGGGATTAATCGATAATATCTTTAAAACCATACAACCCCTTTGGTTTATCCTATGTTAAATCATCTTTCTTACGACAATGGAAGGAAAACCGTATAGTGGTTCCTTCGCCAATTCTACTATCAATGTGGAATTTTCCATCGTGAATTTCGACTAATTTTTTAGCAATAATCAACCCCATACCCACACCTTGCTGTTCATAAATATCGCGTTCAAATTGGGTCAGTGTGTTAATTTCTTTAACTTTTTTGGGGTCAATTCCGCGGCCACGGTCTTCGATAGTAAAAACTATAAATTCGTCCTCTGTTTCAGCAGAAATTTTAATGGGCTGACCCGGTGCGGAAAACTTCAACGCATTGTCAATCAATTCATCGATGATTTTGTAGAAACTATCGGAGGCAATTTCGATTGAAACGCTGTGGTCAATGTTTTCGAAGGAAATATCGTTTATCCTATTGTAATGTTGGGCTTTTAGCTGAGCAATATCTTGCAAAATAGCCATAGGTTCATCCGTAAAATGCAAACGAAGTTGATTCTTTTTTTCGGGGATATTCGATATTGCTTCGATTTTTGTATAAATTAAGAAGTTCTCGGTTATCTTTAGTAATCTATTCGATGTCGTAACTATATCCTGTGCCATCTCTATAACACCCTTTTTCTTAAGTTCGTCGTATGATTGGATAATGAGCTTGGCAGAACCAATGATTTCGTTTAATACTGTTCGAAACTCGTGTGGAATGGCAAAGGAAACCGCTTTGCCGACCGTTTCGACTCTTTCTTGTATATGACGCTGAAAGGTCGCGGTTTTTCGCCACTGTGTATTGATTGCTTGTATTAGATCCTGATAGGTTATAGGTTTAGTAATATAATCGTCTGCCCCTCGAATCATTCCTTCGCGCATATGTTGTTTTTCGCCGAAGGCGGTCAAGAAAATAAATGGTATCGATTCGGTTTCGGAATTCGAACGCAAATGTTCCAACAAAGTGTATCCATCCATCAAGGGCATTTGGATATCGCACAATATCAAATCTGGCTTAACTTCGAGGGCTTTCTGTAATCCTTCGAGCCCATTTGTTGCAGTATAAACCGTATAGCCTTCCAGGCTCAATAGCACAGATGTACTTTCAAGGATATAATCCGAGTCGTCGATAACGAGTATTTTTTTCATTCCCATCACTTGATTAAACCAAAATGCAAATTAAGAAAATTGATTGTATATTCGTGTTGTTGTTTTATGTAAAACTTTAAATTGTATTATTCGTGTGATTGTATCGACCGAAGGAATAGTTGTTCGAACCTTTAACTATCGGGAATCGAGTAAGATTGTCGAAGTTTTTACCGAAAGCGATGGTTTGGTTTCGCTTATCTCGAAAGGAGTGCGAAAAAACAAAAAAATCACTGGAATATTAGAGCCTTTAAATATTATTTTTTTAAGTTTCTATAATAGAACAGCAAAAACTGCATTTTCTATAAAAAAACAAATCGAGAACTTTTTCTGCTTTCCAAATTTGAAACTATCTCGAGTTGTTATCGCATAATTGAACGTTTCGAAAGCCTTGTCAATGGGTTGATGATGCTTGCAGCAATCCATCAATCTCAACAACAACTTGTTCCCAACAAAGCATTATATTCGAGGTTAAAAAAGTGTATCGAATCTTTGAAATCAAAGGAATTGCCTCCTTTTACTATTTTTGTGGCTTTCATACTTTATTTGATTGAGGACTTAGGTATTTCTTTCTTTGCCAACAAGGGCACCGACATTTTGAATCAATTCAATAATTATGTAATTTTAAATCTGACCGATGGCAGAATTTTAGAAAAATTAGAAGGAAATAATTCTATTCGAATGAAAAAAATAACTTTGCAAAAAATACATAAACTTTCCAATTCAAGTTGGGAGGAATTGGGCTCAATTTCATTCGACACAGAAGAACAAAAAGAGCTTGTTTCGTTTTTCGAAACTTATTTATCTTTGCATCTCGATAAAGAAATCAAGTTTTCTTCTTTTGCATTTTTAAATATATGATTTGGAAGATACTTATAACAATCTTATTAGTCTTGCTAAATGCATTCTTTGTAGCTGCGGAGTTTGCTATTGTAAAGGTTCGGGGTTCACAAATCGATTTACGTATTCGTTCGGGTCACAAAGCTGCAAAAATTACGCGCCATTTAATAGACCATTTGAATGAATACCTTTCGGCTACACAACTTGGGATAACCTTTGCAAGTCTTGGACTCGGGTGGATTGGTGAACCAGTTGTGTCGAAAATCATTATAGCATTCTTTTCCCTTTTGGGAGTTAATTTCGATAATGTTCTAGCTGAAAAAATCTCACTACCCACCGCTTTTGTTACTATCACGGTTTTGCATATTGTATTTGGAGAACTTGCACCAAAGTCTATTGCAATTATCAAATCGGAACAAACCGCACTCCTCGTATCCCTTCCACTACGATTATTCTACCTCGTTTTTAAGCCCTTCATTTTCATTTTGAATGGGTTCGCAAATTTAATAGTAAAAATGCTCGGCCTCAATCCAGTTAGTGGACACATTGAATTCCACACCGAGGATGAACTCCGACATATTCTTAAAGAGAGTTCCAAAGTTGGAACAATCGAAAAATCCGAAGAAAAGTTAATTCAGAACATTTTCGATTTTGCCGATAGAAAAGTCCGCCAAGTAATGATTCCACGCAATAGAATTGTTGGGGTCGATAAAAATTCCACCCTTATGGAAATCCTCCAAAAGTTTAATTCCGAAGGCTATTCACGAATGCCCGTCTTCGATACTACAATCGACAACATTGTTGGGATTCTTTATGCAAAAGACTTATTGAAAATGGTTAATGAACCGGGGATGGAACAACGCTTTTTGCTCGAAAAGATTGCTCGCAAACCTCTTTTCGTTCACGAAGACGAAAAGATTGAAACTATTCTTCGGTTAATGCAAAAAAACAAAGTGCATATCGCTATTGTAATCGATGATTTTGGGGGAACTGCTGGGCTTGTCTCTATCGAAGACATACTTGAAGAAATTGTTGGTGAAATTCAAGATGAATACGACGAAGAACCCCCAATAGTTGTACAAATAACCGACAAGGACTTCGAGATTATTGCGTCGGCAAGCATAGACGATGTAAACGATTTGCTTCCAATAAAGTTACCGAAGCAAGAAGAATATGATACAGTCGGCGGTTTCGTTTATCACAATTTAGGAAGAATTCCGAAACAAGGCGAAACAATACGCATAGAGAATCTTGAACTTGTTATTGTTCAAACTTCGGAGCGAAGCATAGAAAAAGTTAGAATCAGAATAGTTTAACCTTTTTCGCCTCACATCTTCATAAATCTTGCTATTTTACTTCCGATGCGGACGAGATACACACCCGATGGATAATCCTTCAACTGCTTCTTTAAACTTTATTTCATTCCCTTCAAGTTTTATACGAATATGCTCCAAAGAAATACCAAGCGTATTCGTTATTTCCATCGTGTGAATCGCACCTTGTTCACCTCGAACTGTTATCTCTATCTCATCTTCCGCAGGATTGGGGATAATCGTAATCTCAGTGGGTTGATACAACTCGATTTGCGAAACAGCCGGCTGGCATACCCCCGTCACAGTTAAACCCCCATCTCGTGGCTCTGTTTCTAACCCTTCTACTTTCCACTCAAACTTCTCTATTCGCAAAGGAACTCGCTCCGAACGAGCAACCAATACCTCTCCATAAAAACTTCCTATCGCTACCGCCTCGCTTCCTAACTTAATTCCACTACCACTGAGATTGATTATTCTTTGCTCCATTCTCTAATAGATTCTTCACTTCGTTCAGAATGACTTTCTCGGCTCAATTCCCTTTTAGTTATATTCTACATCTTAAATAAAGATATGGTCGGTTTTGCTTTGTGTTTGCAAAATTGGAATATAGTGCTTACAAATATAACTTATTTTATTCCAATGAGTTACATCAAAACATTTACCTACAAGAAGGAACAACCCATCTTTCGGAAAAAGAATACACAGCGCTATATTCTTCGAGTAGCCTCTTATTTCATACCACAAAATATCTTCTGGGAAATGCAACGAAAAGTTAAAATGTGCAAATTTTTTTATAGGTCGGAAAAGGAAACAACAGATGAATTTAGCTTTTTATTTCGTATCGTTCTAATCGGAAGGATTCGCCGAGGTAAAGTCGTCGAACGTCGGGATTTTCAGCAATTTCTTCGGCTGTGCCGGAGCAAAAAATTTCACCGTCGATAAGAATATAGGAACGGTCTGTTATAGTAAGAGTCTCGTGAACATTGTGGTCGGTAATAAGTATGCCAATACCTTGTTGTTTCAATTTTAGTACCATTTTCATAATATCTTCGACAGCGAGTGGGTCGATTCCTGCAAATGGTTCGTCGAGAAGAATGAATTTAGGGTTGGACGCCAAACTGCGTGCTATTTCGCACCGACGTCGTTCACCTCCGGAAAGCATATAACCTTTATGTTTCCGCAGATGTTCCAATCCGAAACTTTCCAGTAGTTCTTCGAGCCGCTGTTTTTTTTCGGCTTTCGAAAGATTCTGAATTTGAAGAATAGACATTATATTTTTTTCGACAGAAAGTTTGCGGAAAATCGAGGTCTCTTGGGGAAGATAAGCAATACCAAGCCGAGCTCGTCGATACATAGGCAAAGTAGTAATATCTGAATCATCGAAAAATACTCGACCGCCGTTTGGCCGAACCATTCCGACAATCATATAAAAGGTAGTTGTTTTGCCAGCCCCGTTAGGTCCAAGGAGTCCAACAACTTCGCCTTGTAGAATATTCAAAGAAACTTTTCGAACAACGGTGCGTCGCTTGTATTTTTTAATTAGATTTTTGGCTTCTAAGAAACTTCGCTCGGGCATTGTTCACTTGGACTTTCTAATGGTTACTTTCTTTTCGAGAATCTGGTTGCCGCGCTGAATCTTAAAGGTCAATACATCACCA
>CAZPSM010000109.1:0-6180 GCA_964589125.1 uncultured Hyphomicrobiales bacterium
CAGAGTTCGTTGTATGCTTTTTCGTAATTAAGCAATTTAATAAACATTTAGTAAAAAAAAAAAAAAAATGTTAAAATTTTTACGTTTGTCGCTTTTAACCGACGATTTATTTAAGCGATTTGTTGAAAAAGAGTTAAATCTTAACGACCAACTTGCTGCCATTCGCTCGATTTTGGCAAGCGAGCGAACTTTTCTTGCTTATCAAAGAACCGCTCTTGCAACATTAGCCGCTGGATTTACTCTCATACAATTTTTCCAGAGCCTCGAGATGATAGTTGTTGGCTGGCTATTAATACCAGTTGCTGTGTTTACTCTTACAATTGGTTTCGTCCGCTACCGCAAAACTCGGAAATATATATTTCAACTCGAGAAAGATTTTATAAAAAATAGCCACCATTAAATAACTTTTCCATTACATAGGACTATCGACAGCGGTTATGCGTTGACTCCTTCGTTAAATTACTTAACTTTTCTTAAGTAACCGTTCGGGTTGAATGTCATAATGAATTTTTCTTTGGTGCTGTCAATAACGAAGCACTCATTTTCTCGCAAAAACTCCTCGACTGCTTCCATTGGGCCAAATTCAAGGTCAGAGGGAACAGGATGGTTGATATTAGTATCTTCCACTATAAGATAACTTCCCTTGGTAACAAACTCACCATAGATTTTCATTTCATTGAGAACATGGTGTTTACTATGGTCAGAATCCAAAATAACCATTATGCTATCGCCATCTCCTATCATACTTTTAACCTGTTCGACGATTTGTGGAGAAGTCGATGAACCGAGTAAATATGTTATTCGCTCGTGTTTGGGTCTTCCTTCGGCATCTTCAATATCTATTGTGATAACCCTACCACGCTTTACCAAATCGCACATAGAAGCCAAGAAAAGAGCACTTCCTCCTTCCGCGGTTCCACATTCAATTATTATATCTGGTTTGATTTCAAAAACAATCTCCTGATATATCCAAAGGTCTAATGGACACTTTTGGGTTGGGACACCAAGCCAAAAAGTATTTCCCCAGGTTTTACCAAAAATGTGAGATTCATAATATAGTTTGTGGAACTCATCGATAATGTTCTTCTCCTGTTTGGAACTTATATAAATTCGATGATAAAGAAAATTTCGCAGTATGCTAATTTCGTTTTTCAGTATCCGAAAGAATCCTTTCCGTTGCATAACCACCTTCCCAATGTATCTTTGTCCTTTTTGTCTCCATTTTACACATACAAGAAAATTCTAAAATTTTTTCTTTTTCTTAAAGCACATTAAGCTAAATGCATTCGGACGAAATTACAAACATTTCTTAAAAACACCAACGATTATCCAAATAAATAAAAAGGGCTGTTAACGTCAACAGCCCTATTGTTTTGCAATTGTAAGTTTTTCTATTTAGCCGTTTTTCTCTTTGTTTTGCGCATCAACAACGGCAATAGCGGTCATTTCGAGTATTTCGCTAACGGTGGCACCCCGTTGAAGCACATGGACACTCTTGCTCATTCCAAGTAAAATAGGACCTATGGGATGTGCGCCCCCTAATCGAGAAAGCAATTTATATGCAATATTACCAGAATCAAGGTCGGGAAATATAAGGACATTTGCCCCACCTTTAAGTTCACTAAAAGGATAGGTTTCGTCTATGATTTCGGGAACGACAGCGGTATCGGCTTGCATTTCACCATCGACTATCAAGTCGGGCCGTTTTTGTTTAATTAGTTCAAGAGCTTTTCGCATTTTTTCGGGGATTTCTCCTTCGGCAGAACCAAAATTGCTATACGAAAGCAAGGCAATTTTAGGCTGAATGTCGAAATTGGTTACAAATTCTGCTGCCTGAAGAGTAATATCGCAAATATCCTCTGCTGTCGGATTTAAATTAACAGTTGTATCGGAAAGGAAGTAAACGCCTTTTTTGAAAGATAAAATATATAAGCCCGATACTTTTGAATATCGTCGGTCGCGCCCGATAATTTGCAATGCAGGTCGAATTGTATTGGGATAGTGCCTTGTTAAACCCGATATCATGCCGTCGGCATCGCCAGTATGAACCATCATTGCACCGAAATAATTTGGACGATACATCATATCTTTAACGGCTGTTTCATAAGTAACCCCCTTGCGCTGTCGCATATGTAGATACTCTACAATGTAGTTATTTAACTTAGGATATGTTTCAGGGTCAACTATTTCGATTCCTGTTAAGTCGTAGTCATTTTCCGCGGCAATTTTTGCGATAATTTCTTTTTTCCCAAGCAATATAGGTTTAGCAATTCCTTCGCTAACTGCCAAAGTGGCTGAACGAATGATTTTAGGTTCGGTTCCTTCGGGAAACACAATCCTTTTCGGATTACTTGCCGCTTTGTTGAAAATTGGCGTCATAATTAATTGAGCTCGTCCCATTCGTATATCGAGTTGACGTTTGTACTCTTCAAAATCGGTAATTGGATTACGAGCAACCCCACTATCCATTGCTGCTTTTGCAACGGCTGGAGCAACCCAGGTCAACACACGTGGGTCGAACGGTTTCGGAATAATATATTCAGGACCAAATTTTAATTCCTTAACACCATAAGCACGTTTAACAATTTCCGGAACCTCTTCCTTCGCTAATCGAGCAAGAGCATAAGCAGCCGCAATTTTCATTTCTTCGTTAATAGTCGTTGCACGAACATCCAACGCACCGCGGAAGATAAAAGGAAAACCTAAAACATTATTTACTTGATTTGGATAATCGGACCTTCCGGTAGCCATAATCAAATCGGTTCGGGCTTCGAGTGCCTCTTCGTAGGTAATTTCAGGGTCCGGATTTGCCATAGCAAAGACAATTGGCCGCTCCGCCATTGAACGAACCATATCTTTTGTTACAACCCCACCAATCGAAAGGCCAACAAAAACGTCCGCACCTTCCAATGCTTCGGCAAGGGTCCGTTTGTTGGTTTCAACAGCAAAGTATTCCTTCTGTGGATTCATACCTTTGGTTCTACCTTTGTAGATAACCCCGACAGTGTCGCACATAATCACATTTTCTTTCTTAACACCAAGACTAATATGGAACTTTGCACAAGCGATGCCCGAAGCACCTGCTCCATTATAAACAACTTTAACTTCATCAATTTTCTTACCGGCAAGTTCAATAGCATTCAACAGAGCAGCACCCGAGATGATGGCTGTTCCATGTTGGTCATCGTGAAACACGGGGATTTGTAAAGTCCGTTTTAATTCCTCTTCGATAATGAAACATTCGGGTGATTTAATATCCTCGAGGTTAATTCCGCCAAAAGTAGGTTCAAGAATTTGGCAGGTTCGTATTACCTCTTGGGGGTCTTCGGTCCGCAGCTCAAGGTCGAAGACATCGATATCGGCAAAAGCTTTGAAAAGCACACCCTTCCCTTCCATAACTGGCTTGCCTGCTTCTGGTCCAATATTTCCAAGACCTAACACTGCTGTTCCATTAGAAATAACCGCAACAAGGTTCCCTTTCGCAGTGTATTCATAAACCTTTTCAACGTCCTTATGAATTTCGCGGCAAGGTTCGGCTACACCCGGGGTGTATGCCAACGACAAATCTCTTTGTGTAATACAAGGCTTCGTAATAATAACCTCAATTTTGCCCTTGCGTCCCGATGAGTGGTATTCAAGAGCTTCTTCACGTAAAATTTTCATTTTCAACCTCAAATTTACTGAAATAAAGCACAAAAGTAAAAGCAAAATTACGAAATTAATGAGCACCGAGATTAATCGGTTTCAAAAATTATGGCTAATCGGATATATCACATTATGTAAATTCATAATGTTGTGCCTTATTTGTATTCTTTATACCATAAGTCAACATACAGGGTTTTGTTTTGACCTCCTCAAGTATAGAAAAGTACAAGGATATTGCCCTTCTTATGAAAAGTAATACAATTTTCAATATTCAAATTTCGTCAAAAATAAATTTGGAGTTGAGTGGCAAATGTTGCGTTTTGAAATAAGCGAATTCTTTTATGGATTTTTCCTTGTCGCTGCGATTTTCGCAATTTTTTTTACCTTACGAGTTCGCCGAATGAAAATACTTCGCAACTTTGGTAATCCCGAGCTTATCGAAGCACTTTATCCTGATTATTCAAAATACAAACCTTATGTAAAAACTACTCTCGTGCTTCTTTCTCTTTCTGCTTTGATTGTTGCGTTGTCAAATCCATTGCTCGGCACCAAACTAATCCATGCGAAACGGCAAGGAGTCGATGTTGTTATTGCACTCGATGTCTCCAATAGTATGAAAGCCGAAGACATCAAACCCAATAGGCTCGAACGAGCAAAACAAATGATTTACAGACTTATCGATAAACTTGTTAACGACCGAATTGGATTAATTGTTTTTGCCGGTGAATCTTATGTTCAACTTCCCTTGACAACCGACTACGGTGCAGCTAAACTTTTCACAAGTTATGTTGATACCGATATTATTCCTTTGCAAGGAACTGCTATTGGTTCGGCAATTGAACTTGCTGTCGAAAAGTTTAATTTTGATGAGCAAAGGAAAAAGGCTTTAATTATTATCACCGATGGGGAAAACCACGAAGACGATGCTCTCGGCGCTGCCCGGCATGCAGTGAGTAAAAACTTTATCATTCATACTATTGGAATGGGAACACTTGCCGGTGGCCCAATCCCAATCTATAGGAACGGAACGAATGTTGGATTTCTTAAAGACGCTGATGGTTCCGTGGTTACAACGAAAGTTGACCCTGTAATGTTAGAACAAATTGCCGTTGCTGGTGGTGGCGAATTTGTCTTGAATAGCGGAGTTGACCCCGACCTTTCCAAAATAGTCGAAAAAATTGCACAAATGGAAAAAAAAGAATATGAAACTAAAATATTTTCGAGTTTTGAATCCCAATTCCAATATCCACTCGCTGTTGCAATCATTTTGCTTTTAGTTGAAATCTTCATAACCGAAAAGAAAAACAAATATCTTGCTAAATTAAATTTGTTTGTCCAAAGCAAAACACAAAAATGAAAAGTACAGTTTTTGCAGTAGTTGTTCTTTCGTTGATTGGAGTTTTTGCCTACGGTCAATCTTCAAAGGAACTTTTGCGCGATGGCAACAAAAAATATAAGTCGGGTAAATATGAGGAAGCAGAAATTCTTTACCGCAAAGCATTGGAAAAGGAGCCTACCAAAACCGAAGGGGTTTACAACCTTGGAAACTCACTATACAAGCAAGGGAAATACACTGAATCCACCGAAAAATATACAGAGGCAATCCAAAAAGGAAACGACCCGAAACTACAAGCCAATTCCTATTACAACTTGGGAAACTCTTACCTGAAAAACAAACAATACAAAGAAAGCATAGATTACTACAAAAAAGCTTTGAAGTTGAATCCAAAAGACTATGACGCCAAATACAACCTTGAATATGCCCGGCGAATGCTTGCTGTCCAAGAACAACAACAGAAACAGCAAAAGCAAGATTCCAAAAACCAAAAGCAAAATCAGCAACAGAATCAGCAGAATCAACAAAATCAATCTCAACAAGATAAGCAAAAACAAAATCAGCAGCAAAGCCAGCCTCGAGAACAAAAAATTTCCAGCCAAAATATCGATAACATCTTAAACGCACTCCGCAACGAGGAAAAGAAAACACAAAAAGAAGTAAAAGCCAGATTAATCCGACGAAGCGAACGCCGAATCGAAAAAAATTGGTAGTAAAAATCTAAAATGAAGTACTAAAGTATATCAATTTGGAAAATATTTTTCGGTTTGTTCCTTCTTCAATTTTTGTTGTTTTATTTGGCTCTTGGTTAATTAAATACGTAAATCCTGTTCTTCTAATACGCGAACCCAAAAATAAAAGTTTAATGTGCAGCGAAAAACACACACCAATCCCATAATGCTCCCAGTTAACTTTTCTTTATTATTTATATATACCCAGTGCAAAAAATTTAAATATCAAAAAATATTTGTAATTCTATTTAAACTTTTTTATTTTAATAGTTTAAAAAATATGGGAAATGGAAAATATTTTGTAAACCATAAATAAAGGTGCCTTATGAATGTTTTTTCTACTCTGATAGCACTTTTGGTGCTAGCCCAAGTAATGGGTTCTTTTGCTCAAACTACAAGTGGAGCAGAAACCGTTGGAATATTCTCTGATAATCAAAAGCAAGAACAAGTAGGGAAAGCCCCTTCAAA
>CAZPSM010000110.1:0-1293 GCA_964589125.1 uncultured Hyphomicrobiales bacterium
AATCTCCTTCGTTCGACGAGGCTTTGATTATTCTTTCCAACAATGCTTCAGGCTTCTGTGTAGGATAGCCAAGACGTTCTTTGGCGTGCGGAGAAATCGGAGGAATATCCGTCCATAGTTCTTGTGCCGGTGCCCCTTCCATCGTCTCGAGATATCTTTTAAACCTCGGAGTTCCTTGCTGTGTAAAATATATTAATCCTTGTTTATCCAAGTAATCAAGTTTCTGTTTAGTGGTCATTTTTTCGAATTTCTCTTTCCCTAATACTTTTATTAGATATCTTTTGGGAACCGACCAACTTCTTTTTACGTTTGCTGGATGATAGCCTTTCCATTCTTCATCGTTGGGGTTTATACCCGGCCCAGTCAAATCGCTAAGTGTGTAAATACCTTTTTCATCGGAGTGTCTGTAGAATTTAGCCAAATAATCTTCATCATAGTTTAGAAAAACGGTATTGAATGTATATTTTTCGGATTTTGTGTAAAACAAAATTCTATCGGTATTTCTTCCGAACTTTTTCGGGTCGTTATGTGCACTAGTTCTTTTCCAAACAATTTCGTTTTTGAAACCTTTATTTTTATCTCCAAAAATCAGGTCGCATATTAACTTCAAAAAGTGAGACATTGATGAGTCGCAATGAAGATAGAACGAGCCGGTATCCTTCAATACTTTGTGCATATAGTAAATTCTAATCGCCATTGTTGTTAGATACGATACAGCAGATTTTGAAATATTGATTGAATCGAGTGTCTTGAGAAAATTATAAAGGTCCTTGTGCAGTTCTAATAGTTCATTTAGAGTGTCTTTGTAACTTACTCGGCTCCACGTATCGGCAAAAGCCTCGCGTTGCGCTTTTGTATCTGTCATATCCAAATCTTCGAAAAGTATATTGTAGTTCCTTTTCGAATTGAAAGGTGGGTCAACATAAATTAAATCGATGAAACCATTAGGATACTTTATCGATAAATCTTTCAATACATCGAGGCAATCGCCAAAGTAGAGTTGTTTCATAATCTTAAATAATAAATTGCGTTCGTAAAAGTAAAAGCAAAATTATTCTTTTTTATTGACAAAGTCAAAAATTTTTAGACTAAAGTCAATATGGCAGTTCTCTATATTAAACTTCTGTTTGCACATTAGTGCATAACAATTTAAGTAACTCGTATCGAATAACTCAAAAATTAAGATAGTATCCATTTAGTATTCCGACGAGAGTTTTTTCAATTCCGAGATTTTGAACAGTGAACGTAATTCAACATTAACTTTTGCAAGGTTACTACTTCCCCCTTGTTCAC
>CAZPSM010000110.1:1303-6158 GCA_964589125.1 uncultured Hyphomicrobiales bacterium
ATGACACAAATTGCGAGTTCAACCTTTGCTCCGAGTCCACGCAAGTCAAGTATACTTTCGGCAACTTGGCCACCACTTGTAACAACATCTTCGACAACAACAAGGGTTTTGTTCGAAACATCTATTCCTTCGGCAATCTTCATTGTCCCGTATTCTTTTGCTTTTTTGCGAACGAAGACCAATGGCTTTTTTAACAAGAGCGACATTGCAGTAGCCACAGGAATTCCACCCATTTCCAGACCAGCAAGAGCATCGAAATTCGAAGGCAATAACGTTAACAAATGTTTAGCAATATCGTTAAGAATACGAGGCTGACTTTCGAACTGGTATTTGTCGAAATATTCATTGCTAACAATACCCGAGCGCAATTTAAAAGTTCCTCTAATAAATGATAGACGAAATATTTCTTTCCCAAGAGAGTCGCGTTCCATTAAACTATCGTTCATAACACGCCTTATCTTAAATTGAAAATCATTTGAAAAATCAAAATTAAAAAAACTTATATTTATAATGGCACAATATTTGCGTTAATTTCGCTTTTAGTTACTTTTGAATGTTAAAATGTTGGCTATTTTTAACCATAAGGGAATGTAAATTATTAATTTTGAACAATTTATCAAATGGATGAAACAATTAAACATAAGGTTACAGCAGTAATTGTTGCCGAAAAGAATGGAACCAGTTTCCGAAACCAGTTTTATAATTTTGCAAAACAAACGTTATTTAAAAACAATTTGCTTGAAATGGTTGTCGTAACACCCGAGTCGAAGGAAATTACCGAAAGTATAAGTTTTTTCCGTAATTTTTTTGATGTTTTTTCGATACGGGTATTTGAAAAAGAAGATACAATTGCCGAATGCTTAAATTTTGCGATTCAACATGCAAGGGGTGAGTATATTACTGTCTCATTTCCTAATTGTTCCTTGCGTCCCGATGCACTTACATTACTTTCAAATTATCTGGAAATTAACCAGCAACTCGAAGGAGCCTTCTCGGACGAACTAATTACCACAGACACACAAGAAATATTCGAAAATACCAACGCCAACATAGTTACAACTTTCCCAAACGAAGTTGAGCAATTTAACTCCGAATCTGTAATTTTCCCATCAGTTTTTATATTCCGAAAAAGTATATGGGGAAAAATCCCACACTTGGAAGGAAAAAGCATTGAAGAACTTAATAAAAACTTTTGGAAGAATGCGTTAAGAGCCAATCTTCATTTCGAAAAGGCAGAAATGATTCTTGGCTTGTGTTTAATCAAAATCCAAGACTTAAATAATAAACAACAAGAGATGGAACTATCGCTCCACTGGAAGTATGATAAACTCAATAGATTATTTGGCAAGCATTCAGTCCGATTATTCTCTACTCAAGAACAATTACAACTTCCATACCATTTTAACAACATTTTTAATGATTTAGTTTCGATAATTGTGTTAACCCCACAAACAGCAACCAAAGAAGAGATTCAAAGGACATTGACATCGCTTCAATATCAAACACATACAAATTTTGAAATCTTAAAACCGGAGAAGTCGTTTCCTAACGACAAAGAAATTCAAGCACGAAATCTATTGAGCAGAATAGCCAACGGGAAATATGTAGTTTATATCCATTCGGGCGATGAGCTTTCACCAAATTTTATTTCGAAACTTTTTTCCATTTTAAATAATTATTCACCTGACTACTATGCTTATTCCGACTATTACCAGAACACTGGCGAAAGAATCATTCAAAATTTAGACTATAATTTCGAAAAGTTAAAAAAGTTCAACTATATTCCGTGTACCAACCTAATACCGCGAGCACTTATACTTCGTGTCGGGGGATTCGACGAACAATTACCAACAGGTTATTCAGTTTGGGATTTCTGGCTTAAAGTTGGAGAATTCGGTGGCAGTGGTATTCGAATCCCAGAACCATTATTCACAAGTTACTTTGCAAAAGACATATTCTACGCTCATGATTCACGTGAAGATGCTAAACAAAAAGCAAAAATTTTATTGAAACACCCAAAACTTTTCAGTGAAATGCAAATTAATTGGGCAAAAGAAACGTTGGAATCGGAAACCTCTTTCGATAATTCAAAAATTCCTATAGGAGTGATACCCAATAATATACTTCTATCTAAAATAATAACTACAAGGAAGGAAGATAAAAAAACGCAACAATTGAAAAAGATTTTGTTTGTTATGTATGGATGGAAGGAAACCGGGGGTGGGACAACATTCCCACGTGCTGTTGCTCAAGAACTTTCCCGCCGAGGTTTCGAGGTTTCAGTTTTCTACGCCTCGCTTAAATACAACCCGTCTTTTCCTCCATATTCAATTGAACAGCATAGCGAAGGGAAAATTCAACTCTTCGGGCTCTTCAATCGGCCCGCTACTTTCAACGACCCAGATAATCCGGAAAGAGAAGTGTTGGACACAAATGTTGTCGAGAAATTTCGCCAAGTTGTCGAATCCGTTCAACCCGACATCATACATTTTCATAACTTCCATGGTTTAACACTTGCTCTACCCAAGGTTGCGAAAGGATACAACATCCCTCTTGTTTACACACCCCACAACTATCATTTAATAGACCCAAACTTATATTTATTTAATTCCGATTTGTCGCTTTGGGGCGATACAGATTTCTTTTCGAATTCTGAACTCGTTCGAAAAAACCCGGATAAATTAAAGGCATACGAACAACGCCAAGAACTGAATCGCCAAATTTTGAATGAGTGGATTGACCTAACACTTGCAGTTTCACAAAGACAAAGGGAACTGCTATTAGAATTCTCGGGCGCAAGCGATAAAATAACCGTTGTTCACCAAGCTCACCCAATTGTTGATAGTCTTTGGCGAGACGAAAAATTAAAATCGGAAGCAACAAGGAAACTTCCGGAACGTTTGCGATATGTCTTTCTTGGTGGCGTAATGCCACACAAAGGTGTTCATATCCTTGCACATGCATCTCAATACTTTATCCCGAACGATATTGAATTCCACATCTATGGCTTTGTTGGAGCTAAATACTTGGAGCAATTACAAAAAATAGATAAGAAAAAAGTCATCCAATTCCACGGCGAATATCAACCGGAAAAATTAAGTGAAATTGCGTCTAATTGTGATATAGGAATTTTTCCAAGTATTTGGGAAGATTGTGCTCCTCTTGTTCTGCTCGAAATGAATGCTATGCGCCTACCGATAATAGCCTCAAACATTGGGGGGATTCCAGACTTCGTAGTAGATGGAGTTAATGGATTCCTTTATGAATATAATTCAGTAGATGCCCTTGTCGCTACAATTCATTATTGCAACTTAAACCGAGATAAAATAGAAAATATGCGGCAATCTCTTGTCCAGATACACTCTTTTGACACCTACATCGACCATATTATCAATATTTATAATTTACTTTTCAATAGAGAATCAATCAACACAAGAGAGTTGGAACTTCTGATTACACCCAAACTTTTAAAACAAGAAAAAAAGATACACATTCCTTCTTCGGGAGAAAAATTTTTACCCAACGATGTCCAACGACATTTCCAATCAGTTGGTTTCGAGGTTATTCGTATGAACATCAAAGAAGACACAAAAGATTACATTCATTACGAAATTGAGTTTAAAGCACGTAAACCAGTTACTTTGGAGGAGTTTATGGAAAAGGATATCGAAAAAGTCGAATCAACTTCGGAAGCAGACGAATTTAAGCAACCCGAAAAAGAATTCGAAGTAAGTAACCTTGTTGAATTAATTGAGTATGCTCCAAAAACTAAAACCTCGATAGAAAACGACAATAATATTAGAGTTGAGATGAAAAACCAAGATAATCTACTATTTTCCGACACATTTTCGGATTCCGAAATATTCACAAAACCAACGCCCGAGTTGAACGTAGTTTGGGAAGGTTCACAATTTGTTTATCATTCACTGGCTCTGATAAATAGAGAACACTCTTCGAATTTGATTGATAGCAAATGTGTTGAAGTAACAATTGTCCCATACGAAACTGAGCAATTTCGACCAAATGGGAATCCTAAATACGAAAAACTTGCCCGTTACGATATAAGATATAAACAAGAACCACCAACAGAAATAAAGAAACTACCTTATTTGTGGATTCGACACCAATGGCCTCCAAAGTCGGAACCTCCACAAGGAGCAAAATGGGTAATAATGCAGCCTTGGGAATTTTCTACCCTACCGCGCAGGTTTGTAGAAATCTTTAAAAATGCCGATGAACTATGGGTGCCATCGAATTATACACGACAAGCATTTATCAATAGCGGGCTCGATTTCAATAAGATTCAAGTAATCCCCAATGGTATCGACCCTCTGTTGTTTCAACCAAAAGGCAAAGTCTTTAATTTGAACACGGAAAAGCGATTAAAGTTCCTTTACGTCGGAGGAACTACATACAGAAAAGGAATCGACATTCTACTTCAAAGTTATATAAGTACTTTCACTGCTAATGACAATGTTACACTCATTGTTAAAGATATGGGCACAGAATCGTTCTACAAAGGACAAACTGCCGAAGAGCAAATAAAATCGATACAGCAAACACCTAATACTCCAGAAATTATATATATTAAAGAGTATTTAACCGAAGAAGAAATAGCGAGCCTATTCCGTGCTTGTGATGTATTTGTTTCCCCATATCGTGGCGAAGGATTTTCACTCCCAACACTCGAAGCAATGGCTTGCGGTTTACCCGTAATAGTTACCGAAGGAGGTGCTACCGAGGATTTCGTGCTCGATTCCTTCGGATGGAAAATTCCTTCCTACAAAATTTCGATTGGGAATCAAATAGATAAAGACCCACTCGTAGGTGAAGCATTTATACTCGAACCCGATGG
>CAZPSM010000111.1:0-2496 GCA_964589125.1 uncultured Hyphomicrobiales bacterium
TTCTTTCCCGTCCCGTTCTGTTAAATGGGACGGGATTCAGAATGACAATGGGAAGAAGTGAACAAGGGGTTGTAACCCCTTGTTCAATTTTTTACTTTTCGATATTAATGCTAAATGTTGGCAAAGGAAAATTTCCGAAGTTCAATTCAACAAAGTATCGTATCAGTTGATTCATTGCTTTTTGAACAAGACGAGCGTCGGCGACCACAATTTCTTTACGGATTTGGAAATGTGTTTGCGACGCTGCATAAGAACCACCTTGTAGTTCGGTCGTTAATGTTTGCGAAAGAATCGCCTTCGAAATTTCATTATTTGCAAACTTAATCAGTTCAAGATATAAATCGACGCTGGTCGAGCGGTTTGGTTCGTGTAGTTCCAATTTGACGTCCATTGGCGAAACGAGTATTGCGTCTTCGTATATGTTTTCGAGTTGTTCGGCAAGTTCACGGATTTCTTCGTTGGTTGCTCCGCGTTGGTATTGACCAATAAGGATTGGCATTCCATAGCGTTCAGTGAAATTGACCCAAAAACGTAAGCCCCCATTTTTGAATGTAACAGGCCAGTAGCATTTCGATAGGAGCGAATGCCCATAAGGATTCATTGCCGAGGCTTCGTATTGGACGTTGATGATTTTGTATTCTGGGATTGTTTCGACTTCGCCGAAATGGTTTCCCTTGAAGACGAGATTTCCACTTGTGTCGAAAGCGAACCATTCTTGGGGACGGGCTTTTAGGTTCTTCGGGGTTATTAAACTACGATTTGTTTCCCAAATTATTTCGATTGGCTGATAGCCGAAGAGTGGTGCTTCGAGTATATCGCTTTCAATTTGGTAAATATCCAGCCGAGCGATGAGTTCTTTAACTGCTTCAAAGACATAGGATGGCGAATCGTTCGGAAGGATTTCGTATCCGAGCGAAAGAACCCCACTTTTGCGGGACTGGATACAACTCCAAACGTGAGGGTCGTTCTTCAATTCTCTGTAAACTTCAATGCTACGACCTGTTTTCCGCAGAACCGAGTCGGGATTAGGCAAAAGGTTAGTCAAGCGATAAAATGAATTAAAAACTTCGCGCAAAAGAATTTCTTTGTTTTGCATTTTTGGCATAATATACCTCGTTGTTTATTTTCGAAAGAGGAGCCAGCCAAGGACAACACCAGAAAGAAAGAGCAAGGGTGGTTCGAACCATTTCCCATTTCGCTCAATCTTTTCGCGAACGAAGATTGGTACACGCAACGAATCGGCACGAGTATGGACAAAAAGCGAGAGTTCTTTTTCGGGAAAGTAGAACTTTGCCGAAATGGTATCGCCCAAGGCAATTGTATCCAGAGTTGCCACAAATGGTTTTTCGCATACAATTGTATCGCGAATGTATTGTATCTTTGTCTTTACTTTTGTGATGTAAATTGTCTTTGGTGGCAGAATTTTTTCGACTGTGTCGATTACAATTTTTTCGACAAATCTCTGCGGTTGCTCTTTCCTTGGGAGAAGCAACCAGATAAGGAAACCGATAATTGCTATTGCAATTAAGGTAATGCTAATCTTTTTCATATCGAGCCTTGGCAAGATGTTTTATAAAGTAGTTGAAAAGTGAATCCAATCGTTCAGAGATTTGATGAAGTTGTAGAGTGATAAGGTTGTCGTAGTGTGTTGTTTTTTCTTCGAGCAAATTCAGTCGATTTTCCATAGCGAGTGTTCTTCGTTCTTCGGCAACCTTGCTTTCGAGCAACTGTTTTTGGTTGCTACGAATTTCGTTCCGAACTCTGCGAAGCATTCCATAAAGCGAAAGCAAAGTTGTTGCGGCGATTGCTACTATTTGCAAAGTGTTTTCGTTCATTTTCTACCTTTGTCCGTTGTTTATAAAGTAATTTCATAAGGGTTTCAGGAGCGAGTTCATTCTTGTTTTCGTAGTATGTCTCGAAAATAATTGCCGGGAATTGAACAATGCCAATTTCAGTTGTAAAGGATTCCCACGTAAAGCTGTCCGAAGGTGATTCCATAGGGTTCGAATACAATTTTAAAAAATTCAAAAGAAGGATAATACAAGGAAAGGAACAGTGAATCGGTTTCATTTGTGGTGCTTGTTATATCGAAGGATTTGAGCAACTTATATGTTTTTTGATTGTTCGAAACGTAAAGGTTGATTTTTCCGTTCAAATTTCCGCCGACATTTCGCCAAACGAATTCAATTGAACTAGCACTTCGATATTCTCGAGCCGCTTCGTTTTCCGAGTATCGAAAAGGTAGCCAATTGGATTCCCATCGACGGCTCATATCCCAACTTTTTAAAATTTCGAAAAGCATATAAATACTATATCTTATAAAATCCAACAATACCAAGAAGAGAAAGATGCCCGAGTGGAGCAAAAAGATTGCGGTGCCAACGGAAAACTCCCTCGACATATCGTTTTTGCGTTCGGTCGTAGCGTCTTGTATTGAAGCCAATAGTTTCGACCCAGCCTTTCGAACCGATACACACAATTCTTTCGACGTGTCCG
>CAZPSM010000111.1:2520-6131 GCA_964589125.1 uncultured Hyphomicrobiales bacterium
CTTTTGCCAAACAATTATATCATCTACATTAGGCGAAAATTTGCTTGCTTTCCCAACTTGTTTCGAGTAATTGAAAAGCCTTGTAGCTAATCCTGTTCTGGGAAGAGGAATCGAAGTGGGGTCGAGCCTCAACCGACGGGCTGATTCCCAAAAGCAGTAATATTGCCCAGCCAAGCAGTATGGATTTCCTTCTTGCAGTCCTATAGATTTGAGATAGAGTTTTACTTCCCACCCATCGTTGCGGTTAGTTCTTTCGAGCGTTCCAATTTGTTCAAAAAGCACCTTTCGGGATTCGTCCAACAGGATTAGACTACAAGGCAAAAGGTATTTCGCTCTTGCAAGCAAAAGGTTTGTGGTTACACACAACAAAATACTTGCGATGAAAAATATTCTCGATACCACTTTACGTTGTAAATTGTGCTAAATAAACTGATAGAATGGTAAGTCCAATACAAATATGAACACCAAGGAAAAGTAAGCCTAAATTTGGTGCTTCCGGTGTATCTTCGAATCGAACTTTTGTAAAGACAAACGAAGCAATTCCCGAAAAGGCAATTGCAACAGATTCAACGAGAATCGAAAGAAAAATTGCTCGAATTTCGGGAAATTCAAGTTTGACAAAGACAAAAGCAGAAACGAAAAGTAATAATATAGTGCCATAGCGTTTTACGAAACTAACGAATGCCTTGCCCATTTTATAAATCCACAAATGTATCCAACAAATTTTGATTAAAAAGCCTCGCTTCTTTGGCTTTGTTCGTTTGGATTCGTGGTTGCTCGCTATCATCTTGAATTTCGAGGTTCAAGACGCCTGTTTGAATAAGTTTCAACAGATGGATTGCAAAGTTTCGGCGATTTCTGATGTTTGGTGGAATAAAACCGTTGTGGTTTGCATACTCATATAAATTATTTATTGCAAGTTCGCGCGAGATGTAATTGACCAGAGTTGGAGCAACGGGAAATGGAACATTGTATCGTTCGCGTAGGTAGTTATCGATTAGTTCGTCGGCATTACGAACAGCAAAGTTGATGCGGTTTTCATCGATAACGCTCCCCGAGGGGTCGCCAGTCAAAATGGCTAACTCCTCGGGTTTAAATTCGTTCAATAATTCAGAAAGATGTGAGTATGGCATTTTTCTGAACCAAATTAAGGAACAAGCAGGATTCTTACAAATTCTCCCGCAGTAGCGGAATTTAATGCTCTGCCATTGACTTCTGAACCGGTGGTTGCTACTTTGGCTTTTCCAACTGCATCGCTTGCGACCTTATCGCCGATGGCTATATTCCCAGCGGCTTCGACGATAGCAGTTCCAAGCACAATGACCGAAGCGTAAGCACCGTTGGTCCAGTTCCCAATTGTTACACCAAGCGACTTTTGATTATCGCCACAAACTTGTCCATCGAAAGATACAAAACGGAATGCGGGCAAATCACTTCCTGCTTTGATGGTCAACGATTGAACGGGTTGATATGTCTTATTTAAAATAGCCATTTCTGCCTCCTTATGATAAATGGTTGGTGTTATAAATCAAAAATTTTGCTTCTGGCGTTGTAGCGATGAAAGTAAAATTATCGGTTGCTCGAACGACTTTAATTTTGCCACCATTTTCGTAATAGGTATCGACTTCCGGAAATCCAGTCTTTTGCAACAGATAGCCGTGGCTGACTCCGATGCGAGAACGCCCGCTTTCGTTTTCATCCGTATATGCAAGAACGATATTGTCGCCCCAAACATCGGTAAAGACATTGTTATCGACTGAAAGCACACTCATTCCAATGTAAACATTTGGTATTTCGGTCAATTGAGCAAGCATATTTATGTCCGCTTTGCCCAAGCCGGAGTACTTAATTTTGTCGAGAATTTTTGGATGGTTCATTAAGGCACGATAAGTTGAATCGCCGATTATCATAACGTTCGGGTAACGGCCTATGTGTTGTCGAATAATGCTCATACCTTCCCGAATTTTTACTATCGGGTCAACATTTTTTGTATAGTCATCGAAGGCATTGGTCGCAGTAATTTCCATCGTCATTCCCGAAAGGTAATTATTTGGGTTTTGAGAATAATCGGCAATTTCTTTTTCACGGCTAAGCAATAGAATATCGACAAGTTGGCGGGTGATTTGTTGCTCGTATTGGAGGAAATCGGGTGTTTGCTCTTCTTCGAGGTAGTCGAGCGAGACTTCGACGTCGCGTTCTTTCATTTCGAACTCGATGTAGGATATTTCATCCGTTGGGATTCGGTTGGAACTCGCCCGCGTTGCTCGGAATGTTTCCCTATGAACAAATGCTTCTTTGCCGAAGACAGGGATTTTGCCCTTGGTTTTGTTGATGCTTATTTTGGGAAATAGACGGTCGGCAACGAAACTCGAATTGCCATAGGATTGTGCGATTGAGGTCAACACTGGGTCAATCATTCTGATTTCGGTTGATGCCATTTGTAACTCCTATTGTTTATGATTGAAGTGTAACAAAATTCAAGGCTTCTTCGTAGGAAAGCCCCGGGTTTTCTGCCATATATTTTTTCACTTGTTGATGCAGAGCATAGCGTTCCTCGTCGAATTTTTTTCCAGCAAAAGAATCATCCCAACTATTTTGGCTTTCGAACTGTGGTCGGGAAAATTCTTTGCTCAATTGTAATGGCTTTAAGGTTAAAATGAAATCCTTGATACGTTCGACAAGCGAGACACCTTCGGGAAAAAGTCGCGAGCCATCTTCTTGGATGAAAGAATCGGCAAGCGATGCATATTCGAGTATCTGAACCAGTTCATCGCTCTTCGATGGTGGAATTACTAATCCATTAGCCAGATTCGTTGCTCTTTCGGCAAATTCACGGAAACCGCGGGCAAGAACTTCGCGGTGGAGTTTATGAAGTTGGTTTCGGAGGGTCTGGTTTTGGTGGGATAGTTGCGAGTTGGTTTCGGCGAGATTTTGAAGTTCTGCCCGAAGTTCCGAATAATTCAAAGGAGTATCTTCGCTTGTAAACTCGAAGGTTCGCTCGGTTTCGAAATCGACGAATTCGACAGGTTTAAGCCCTTTGACTGCTGGGGATGCAGCTCCGAGCAATCCTATGTGTTTCAATAAAAGATTCGGATAAAGCGAAATAGATACTTTCTTGAACTTTGCGTTTTTAACATCTTCGATGATTTCTTGGGAAAGAGAGCGCAATTTTGCGTAAAGTGTGTTCCCGCGTCGAGCAAGTCGTTCAACCCAACCATGGGCTGGACTATCGGTTTGTGGATGCCCTTTGACAAGGGGAGCCAAAAGCGAACTGTCCGCTTCAACTTGTTCGTTGTAGGTTTGGACAATTTTATCCAAAGTTTCGGGGGTGAAGGTTTCGACGGCGCCATTTGCGTCGGTGAATGTTCCGGTTCGAAAGATTTCAATCCACATATCTCTCCAACTTTTGTTCAACATTGGCAATATCATTTTTGCCACGATGCAAAACTATTTTGACCCCATCGTAACACAAAGAAAATCGTTTTTATTTTTGTTTAAAATGATTTCAAAAACAAAAAAGCGTGTCATTCTGAGTTCCATCCGACATTCTCTTCCTTGTCATTCTGAGTTCCATCCCGTCCCACGAGACGGGATGGAACGAAGAATCTAAA
>CAZPSM010000112.1:0-5562 GCA_964589125.1 uncultured Hyphomicrobiales bacterium
TCTTTTTGGCTTTGTTGGATTGGACAAAGCCAAAGCCGATTGTCCACCTAATTGGTCTCCACGGTCTATAATTTTTCAAGTAGGAAATTGTTGGTATTTTGCGGATTATTGTTATAAATGTGGGGTTACCGGACCGGACCCTGGGAATGTCAAGGTAACAAAATACGGAAAACTTCCCGGACAGGAATGTGACGATGGTGGAGTAACGATAGAAGCGGTTTTAGAAGTTATGAGGGCGCAAATTGCTCAAAGATACCTTGAAGATTGTACTATTCCGCCCTGTTCAAGCGGTACTATGGCACGTTTTATCGTCGAATATCCTTTGTGCCACAGGCACTTTAACCATGCTTGGCTCGACGCCCAGGGTAACAGAAGACATTTCCTTTGGTGGGAGAGTTGCAATTGGGACCTCTATTATTGTCAACGGGTTCGCGAATGTTGTTATTTAGATAATCAGACATTAAGTTGCGTAGATGTTCAGATTCAGCCACAGGGCTCGGCATTGAGTTGTCAACAGGGGTTGGTTCTTCCACCTCCCGGATATACTTGGGACGAAGATTGGGAAACCGATTGTTATTATGACACTATATGTGAATAGTTATACTGCGGAGGGTGACTTCGCCCTCCGTGGTTTGTTTTAATATTTTTAATATTTTTAATATAAGGAGGTAAAAATGGACAAGAAGCACTTTATTTTTCTACTATTAGCATTCATATCGCTCAACGTTCTTTATTCTAATCCACCATTTCAAATTGAAAGGTTGGGCACAGATTATAATGGTGTGATAGGAGCCAACGATAGGATTATTGCCTATGGCAATAACGGGGTTTTAACTTATTCCGATGATTTTGGGGACACTTGGAAGCAAATCAACTTGGGCGAATTCAATCATATTTTAAAGATAATCAAAGATGAAGAGAATATCCTATATGCTCTTACTCCAAAATCAATTCTTTTTAGCAAGGATGGTGGCAATAGTTGGACGCAAAAGTCTTTGAGAAAGGACATAACTCTGCTCGATTTTGCTTTGCGAAATGGGATGATTTATTTCATTACACAAAATGCAGTTTGGGCTGTTGATAAGGAGTTAAAGTCTTCGCCTACAAAATTTCTTGAATTCGATGATTTTGTATCGTTTTCGAAATGTGAACCCTTGGGTAAATATCTTTTTGTGATTGAGGCGAACTACTATATTTATCGGATTGATACCGAAACGAAGCAAATCGATACAATTGATGTTCATACAAAAGTTAAAATGGATAGCTATTATCGAGATGTTGCGAATATAAAGGTAAATGGTAGCGATTTATATGTCCTTGTTGCAAATGGTTTATCTTCGCAAATTGAGTCTGAATATAGGAACATAAGACATTTGGTTATTAAATCGACTGATTATGGTGATAATTGGAAAGATGTTACGTGGGACATTCCAGTATCGAAAGAGTTTTTGGTTGAGAAGGATGGTAGTGTTGCAACCCTTGCTCCAATATGTTTTTATTTTGGGGAAAGGTTCCCTTATTTCGGGGTAAGTTTTGTAAGAACGAAAGGGAAAGAATTCACAGAATATATTCAAAAAGACTCTTTGGGTATCTGGCTCCCCTATTATAGAGGCAGTAAGAATTTGAATAAATATAGAATTAGTCAAATTTTAAGAGTAAAAGATAACTTAATTGTAGCCGTGGGTGGGAATAAAACTATACTGATTTCGAAGGACAATGGGGCAAATTGGGTGATGAAAAGTTTCTTTAGACCAATATTTCGAATGACTTTTGGATCAAATGCATACAATATTCAAGTTTTGAGTAAAGATACTATTGTAGTTCCAACTAATACCATTCCATTTTGCTTTTATTCGGTTGACGGGGGTGCTACGTTTTTGCCAATATCCCGAAAGCAAGCATTGTTTATAAAATCGAATTTGTCTCTCCAGTGGGTTCCTCTTTCGTTTTCTTCTGGTCCTTTCGGTTTAATTGGTTACAAAGCGACAGAACAAAATAGTATAAGTGGGACTCTTGTTGGAATATATTCAAGCGACCTTGGGAAGACATTTTCAACAGTTGAATATCCAATTGGGTATGTTCTTAATAATGATTCTATGCAATCGTTTTTCCATCATGGTTTTTTACTACAAGAAACCAATGAGTTTTTAATCTCGTTCTTTCGTGTACGCCTCTATGATAAGTACTCTGGACCAAAGTATCTACTTTGCCGTTTTGACGATAAGTTTCGTTTAGTTGATACCACTCTGTTGTATAATTTTTGGTCAGGTATTGTTCCTTACCCCGGAGGGCTAATATTTTCCGATGGCACTGATTTATATTCATCCTCGGATTATGGAAAAACACTGGTTCGATTAACAAAATTGCCAAGAAGTTCCTATTACATTGACAAATATGATTATATCAGTAACATTATTCTTGGAACTGTAAAAAATAACCTATTTTTATATGAATCAACGCCTATTAGTGGAAGGTTATTGAAATTCGATTTAACAGCGAACTCTTTCGATTCACTTCCGTTGATGAAAGTTGTTTCTATAAACTTATTCGCTTCGAACGATACTGTATTTATTACTACGGAAAATGGAATATATATTTTCCCAGACATTCAGAATGACTTTACCAATTTTGATTTGATACCTTTGGAATATATTGTAACTGGTAAACCATCGATTAAAAGTTCTATTCCTGGAATAAAACCTGAAGTACTAACATTGGAATTAAACGATTTGGCAGAGAGCTTCGATTTTGATACTTATATACCACTTAATCTTGCTAAATTCCGTGGCGAGTCTTCCTATCTTCGGGTCGAGCCAGAAGTTGACAAAGATTTTGTTTATCTTTTTGCTTTTCCGCCATATCCAAATCCAGCACAGAATTGGGTAAATGTGCGTGTTTATTGGGATTCAGCCGACCCCAGTAAAGTTGTTGATGTTGCTTTCTTCGATGTTTTTGGCAGAAAGTTTAATCTCCCTATGGAGACGTCGGAAGAAAGCAATAGTGCTATGATTAGAATAAATACATCGACATTAGGTTTGGGGACATACTATTTGAGAGTAAGTTATGGATACAAGACAATTGTATATCCTGTTTTAATAGTAAAATAAGCAATAGTTTCTATACCTAACCCGTAGTGTTAGGAAAACGATACCGCTGTGAGTTTGTGCCAACTCGAGCGTTGGATTTCGAAATTGTTCGATTGCTTTTCGAAACGCTAATGCTTTGTATAGTTTTCTTTCTTTGTCTTAATTTACATTTTTTGAATTGTTATTATGGGAAAAGAAAAAGCGACAAAGCACAAACGTAATTTACTTGTAGATGTTATAATTCTTGCACTGGTTGTGTTTGTTCTCTATTTCCCATCACTTCGTTATCAGTTTGTGTGGGACGATAAGGAACTCTACATTAACGAATCGAATTTGCCACAAAAAGAGACGCTTTCGAAGATTCCAGATTATTTTATTCCCAAGAAGGATAAGATGTATATTCCAATGACTTACACTTTTTGGAATATTATTGGCAATTTGGGAGGCATTCAAAATGGGGGTTACGATTCCCAGCCATTTCACTTGTTTAACTTGTTTTTACACATAGTCAACTCTATCCTGGTTTTCCTTATTTTACTCCAGTTTTTCAATGAGCGTAAGTTTGCACTTTTAGGAGCGATAGTGTTTGCTCTTCATCCGATACAAGTTGAATCGGTTGCTTGGGTTTCCGAAGCACGTGGCTTGCTTGCGGGAATGTTTGGGTTCGGTGCCATGCTGGTGTATTTGAAAAGTAAGACTGGTTTATCGAGGAACTACCTGGTATATTTGCTCTTGCTGTGTTCAATGCTATCGAAACCCAGCGGTATTGTTTTCCCATTAATTTTAATAACAACGGATGCTTATTTGAATGGTTTTGTTCCATTTAAAGAATTTTTGAAACGAAATGTTTTCATATTGCTTCTTGTTGTTCCATTCATTTTTATCGCGATGGAAGGCGAGACTAGTCGAACGATAGAGTTTTCTTCTCCTTTGTGGGTACGGCCTCTGTTGTGGTTCAATGCAATAGGATTTTATCTGCTGAAGATGTTTATACCCATAAACTTCTCTGCTTGCTATGGGTTAACATATAGTTACTTGATTAAAAATGTATCGAACTTTTATCCAATACTTGTTTTCGTTGCCATTTTGTTTGTTGGAATTATTTTGAAGAAAAGATGGTTTTGGTTTACGACGACAGTTTTTATCTTAGGCTTTCTTCCTGTTTCTAATCTCGTAACATACTATTACCAATATTGGTCAACGGTTTCGGATAGATATGTTTATTTTTCTATGTTTGCATTTGCTTTATGTATTTCATTCGTAATTAAAGAGTATTTTAGTAAGTATTTTTACTATGTTTTTGGTGTTCTCGGAATACTTTTGTTCTTGTTTTCACGATTTGAATTGCCGAAATGGGAAAGCGAAACAGCCTTGTGGAATGATTGCATAGAAAAATATCCGAACCGAGTGCCACATCCTTATTTGGGACGTGGTTCAATATTTCAAGCCAATGGAAATTATTCACAGGCGCTCGCAGATTATAACACAGCAGTTGACTTGGATTCAAATTATTACTTTGGTTATTACAATCGTGGAAATCTATACTACGATTTAAAGCAATTCGGCAAAGCAATTGAAAACTATTCGAAGGTCCTGACAATTAACCCAAAATATGTGAATGCCTACGTCAATCGTGGATTATGTTTAATGAATATGCGACGATTTGAAGATGCCATAACAGATTTTAACAAGGCTTTGGAATTAGATTCTAAACAATTTGATGTTTACTATGAACGCGCAAATTGTTACATTGAACTTGGGCAGCGCGACAAAGCGATAAATGATTTGAGATTCAGTTTGAAGCTTAAACCCGATTTCGAACAAGCAAAACTACTTTTACGAGAAATCTTGTCAAAAGCAAATTAAATTTAAAATGTAGACTATAAGAGAAATTTTTTTATTCAACTTATAAAGTTGTTAATAATAAAAAAATTATTAAGTTGCTTTTTGGTAATGTATTAATTTTTTAAGGAGAGAAATTATGAAAAAGAATATGGGTTCTTTCGACCGAACCTTGCGTATAATAATAGCTATTGTGCTTGCAATTTTAATTTTGCTGGGCCAAATCGAAGGTATTGTTGCGGTTATTCTCGGAATCGTTGCAATCATTTTTGTTATCACCGGATTGATTGGTTTTTGTCCGATTTACACATTGTTTAAAATCAACACGGCAAAAAATAATTACCGTAGTTCTGATAACATAGCCGTCTTATGCCTTGGTGACAGTAAACTAACGTATATCGTTACCTTCGCCAAGGAGCAAAACGTTATAAATTACAATAAATCAAGTGGACTTTTAACCTTAGCAATGTTTGATGAACTGACTTGAGTATAAATCTGCGTTGTTTTAATTGAACTATGTCCAAGTAATTGCTGAATAATTCTGATATCAATACCCGATTCAAGTAAATGAGTTGCAAAACTATGCCGCAAAGTGTGAACCGTTGCCTTTTTGTTAATATTGGCATTGCGTAAT
>CAZPSM010000112.1:5586-5793 GCA_964589125.1 uncultured Hyphomicrobiales bacterium
CTTTAAAAATCGCTTAAACGGAGCGAGCAGAATATTTACCCCCTTTTTGACCTTCGGATAAGTATTCTTTTGGTTTATATTCTATGTAATACTCACGGAGTAACTATAAAAGTTTTTCAGAGAGCATCACATATCGGTCTTTTTTTCCTTTTGCAGCAGCAATCCTGATTAACATCCGCTTGGAGTCGATGTCGTTTATTTTAAGTT
>CAZPSM010000113.1:0-1144 GCA_964589125.1 uncultured Hyphomicrobiales bacterium
CCATTTGTTAAAATGGGACGAAGAATCTAAAGAGATTCTTCACTTCGCTCAGAATGACAAAGGAATCTAAAAAGGCAAGTGATTAGTTACTACGAAATGTATCGACGATATATTCAATTTAATGCGTTAATTCTCTCACCCTTTTCATTGAAAATATGGAGTCGGTTTGGTTGGAGTTTCAAGTGAAGTAATTCCCCGTAGGAAAACTTTAAATTTGTTTCTTTTGAAAGTATAGAATAGAAGTTCTTGCCCCGTCGGACGTAAAGTATAGTTTCGTGTCCGATATATTCAATGGATTCAACCGGGAGTTTGAAATCGAAATCCGTTTCGTTTGAAATCAAAATATCTTCGGGGCGTGTGCCAACAAGAAGTTTTTGTTCTTCTGGAAATCTGTAAGGACTATCCGTTCTGATTGAGAAGAGTCCTTCTTGTTCTTGAAGTTCGTTAGCGTTCGAAACACAATGGAAAATATTCATTTGTGGCGAGCCAATAAAGGTGGCAACAAAAGTATTTGCTGGTTTTCTGTAAATTTCGTCCGAGGAACCGATTTGCTGAATCTTGCCATCTTTCAGAACGACAATTTTCGTTCCCATTGTCAATGCTTCGACTTGGTCATGGGTTACATATATTGCGGGAATATTGGTATTTCTGACGAGTTCGACGATTTCGGTTCGCATTTCTACCCGCAACTTTGCATCGAGGTTCGAAAGAGGTTCATCGAACAGGAAGATGCTGGGAAGACGAACAATTGCTCGCCCAAGGGCAACCCTTTGGCGTTCACCTCCGGAAAGCTCTTTTGGTTTTTTGTTCAAAAGATGAGTAATGTGAAGGATTTTCGCAACTTGCTCGACACGTTGCTTTATTGTTTCCTTGTTTTCTTTACTGATTTGCAAAGGAAAGGCAAGATTGCTGAACACGGAAAGATGAGGATAGAGTGCATAATTTTGGAAGACCATCCCGACGTTTCTTTTCCCCGGACGCACATTGTTCAGCAATTGACCATCGAGATAGATGTTTCCTGAACTCGGGGTTTCAAGACCCGAAATTAGGCGAAGGATGGTGGTTTTCCCGCAGCCCGAAGGACCTACGAGGACAAGGAATTCATCGTCGTCAACCTCGAAAGATATATCTTCGAGTATATATT
>CAZPSM010000113.1:1203-1633 GCA_964589125.1 uncultured Hyphomicrobiales bacterium
AGTTTTGCCATCACATCCGAGTTTAAAACACAAAATTACTAAAATGTAAGAAAAGAAATGAATATGTGGTATAGAACGACAAGGCGAAAATTCCTTGTTCAAAATGGTGAAGGAAGATATAATGTCAGAAGCAAAGAGACTCGCCTAATTCTTTTTTGTAGTGTGAATCGGGAAAGTTTTTCATTAATATTTCGAAATACTGTTTAGCCTTTTGTTTTTTGTTGTTTTCGCAAAGGATTTGAACAAAGCGTGCTAATAAATTTTCTTTCACTCCATTGCTCTGTTCAATTAAGGAAAATAGGAACTCGATTCCTTCGATTCCTTCGTCAACTTTGCCTAGCTTGATTTTACATTCCTCGTAGCGAAAACGAACGTTCCAATAATTAGGATTTGCCTTTTCGATTTTTGGAATAATAAACCTATAAAGTTC
>CAZPSM010000113.1:1651-5418 GCA_964589125.1 uncultured Hyphomicrobiales bacterium
ATTCGAATAGTTCATTTGCCCGACTGATGTCGAGTGTAGTAGCATCGTTGGTATCCTCTTTTTCGGTGTTTAAAGCAATGACCAAAGTATCCTTCGTCGGTGGTTCAATAAGTTTTTCTGGTTCTCTTTGTTCGACAACTATTTGTGTGGTGGAGTGTGTGGCATTTGTAGTTTGGTGTAGAATTGTATCGTCTGCGATGTTTTCTTTTTTTATGTTGTATCTTGTTTGGACTGTTGTGCAAGCAACAATGAACAAAGAACAAGCAAAAACTGAACAAATAATTGATTTCATACTCATTTTACTCTGTCCCTTTTTATTTACATTAATGAATATTGACAATCGACATCGACGATAAATCTGAAATCCTTCGAGTTATATTTTTTCAAAATATTGTGTTCTATTTTTTTTAGGATTACTCCTAATTTTTTTCCTGAAGGGTCTGCATCTTTGAGCACCTTTATTAATGTAACGTTTCTCGTTCTCCCTTGGATTTTAGGTACAACTGGAACGACCGGTCCAAGAACGGAGTAGAACGAATTCGATTTTAAGTATTTCAAGATTTCAGCGGAACAGTTTTCGATTTTTTGCAAATCTTTATCTTGTACTTCCAGAGCAACTAATCTTGTAAATGGCGGATAACTTAGCTCTTTGCGGAAAGTTATTTCTTTTTCATAGAAAGAATAATAATCGTTATTTTTAAAGGAAACGATAGGGTATGCGTTGGGGTTATAAGTTTGGATAACGACTTCGCCGGGGAATTCTTGTTTGCGTCCCGAGCGTCCAGCCACTTGAGTGAATAATTGGAAAGCGCGTTCGGAGGAAGTAAAATCGGGTAAATTCATTTGTAAATCGGCATTAACTATGCCGACGAGAGTAACTCGTTCGAAATCCAAGCCTTTTGCAATTAATTGAGTTCCGACGAGTATATCGATTTCCCCGGCATAGAAACGTTCCAAGATTTTGTTTCCAATTCCACGGGCACGAACTGCGTCCAAGTCGAAGCGTTCTATGACCGGTTTAACGTCGAAAGCCTCCAAGTGGCTTTGCAAATCTTCTTCGAGCCGTTGGGTTCCATAGCCTAATATGAGCATACTAGTCGAGCCACACTTTTTGCAAACCCCATCGTAATGTTCAGAATATCCACAATAATGGCATTTCAATTTTTCATCGAATTTGTGATATGTAAGGCTTACCTCGCAGTTTGGGCATTTGGGGATATTTCCGCAACCTTTACATTCGACGAGTAAGCCGAAGCCGCGTCGGTTTTGAAAAATGATTACACCTTCTTTTCGGCGGACTCGTTCTACTATTTTTTCTATCAATATGGCGGAATATTGTCCATACATTTTACTTTGCTTTCTTTGTTGAGCAACATCGACCACAATGATTTTGGGCATTTGTGCTCCGTCGGCTCGTTTGGCGATTTGGATTAGTTTATGCCTGCCAGTTTTGGTTAGAAAATATGTTCCAATCGAAGGTGTTGCCGAGCCGAGAACAACAACAGCACTTTCAAGTTTTCCACGCATTAAAGCCACATCCCGCCCGTTATAACGTGGATTGGGGGACTCTTGCTTATATGAAGGCTCGTGCTCTTCATCGACAATAATCAGACCTAAGTTTGGAACTGGTGCGAAAATAGCAGACCTTGCACCGATAACTAATTTTCGTTCCCCGCTACGAACTGAATACCAGAACTTTGCTCTTTCGGCGAGCGTTAACTTAGAGTGGAGAACAGCAATCTGCCCTGGAAAGGAATTGTCGAATCGAGCAATTAATTGTGGCGTAATTGAAATTTCGGGAACGAGCAAGATAGCACTCTTATCCATTTCTAAACACTTTTTTACAGAGTGCATATATACAAGGGTTTTGCCGCTACCGGTAACTCCGAAAAGTAGAAACGATGTAAATCTCTCGTGTTCGAGAGCAGAAAGGATTTCTTCCTTAGCGAAGTTTTGTTCAGGATTTAATTCCAATGTCAACTCATTCTTTTGCTCAAGGTGAGTTACAATGCTCGGTGTCAATTCAATTTTATCGGATTCCGAAATAGAAATGAATCCCATTTGTTCCAATTCTGTTAACCCACGAGTAATTGAATTTGAACTTACAACTGCTTTCAAATCCTCGGGGGACAACTCTTCGTTGCCTTGTTGCAGAGCCTCGTTTAAATAATTAAGCAATTTAACAAGATTTTTTTTCCTTTTTATAATATTTAGGAACTCGTCGAATTTTTCGCGTTCGAACATTTCTCGCTTGATACGAATTGACTTCTGTTTTGCAATTCCGCCTTCCAATCTGTTTGTAACCTCGATAATTCCTTTTTCTGCTAAACTTTCGATAACCGAATTAATGTTTTGCATTTTCAATTGTTTTTGTAAAAATTTTGCATTAATAGGTTTGTTCTTTTCTTTTAGAAATTCAACTACTTTCAACTGATTTTTAGAGAATAGGAAGTCTTCAAATTTAGGTATTCCCAGTAGTTTTACATACAAATTTTGTTTAATTGTTAACTTCGGAGGCAATACAGCTCGGAAAACATCTCCGATTGGCGAATGGTAATATTCAGCAATCCAGTAGCATAGTTGCAACATTTTTCGGGAAAGCGAAGGGTTTGTATCCAAAACATCCAGAATACGCTTCAATTTCTTTTGTGGAAAACTAATTTTTCCGTTATGTTCTTTGACCACAATTCCAGTGATTTTGCGTCCGGCAAAAGGAATCAACACACGAAATCCTACGAGGTCGGTTTTTTCTTTATCTACATATAAATAGGTGAATGAAGAATCAATAGAAGTTAAAGGAACTACATCGACTAATTTGGTATATCCAATTTTATCTGTAATCTTTTCGAAAATCATTCGTCGTTTTCTTTTAAAAAATTAAATTAACAAAATATGGGCTCTAAAATAAGTAGATTTTTTTTAGTTTTTTTTATTTTCAACATCATCGGGTGTTCAGCAAAGGACGATGCTTTTCAATCTGCAATTGGTGGAAATAAAAAAATTTATACCGAGTCAACCCATTCAAAGACTGATTCAGTGTCGCAACAAATATACAACTCGCGGCAGAATGCAATAACTAAAGCAGTTGCTACCGCTGTTCCCGGTATAGTGAGTATCAATGTTATCCAATATGTTGAAGTTCCAACTTGGGACCCATTCGATGACCCTTTCTTTCAGTATTTTTTTGGGAATAGACCAAGACCTCGTTTCTACCAGAAATACCCTGTCAAAGGACTTGGCTCTGGATTTATTATATCGCCCGATGGTTACATTTTAACGAACCATCACGTTGCTGGGCAGGCTTCGAAGATAATTGTAACCACAACCGATGGTAAACAATACGATGCCGAAATAGTTGGTTCGGATTACTTAACCGATGTGGCATTGCTCAAAATTAATGCAAAAAACCTTCCTTTCTTAAAACTTGGAAATTCCGATGATGTTATTTTAGGCGAGTGGGTTATTGCATTAGGTAATCCATTCGGATTGTTCAACTTAAATGCAAAACCTACTATTACCGTGGGAGTGGTTTCAAATGTAGGTGTTAATTTTTCCTATGAGGATAGGCTTTATAAGAATATGATTCAAACCGATGCTGCTATCAGTTCAGGGAACTCGGGTGGCCCTCTTATTAATGCGCTTGGTGAGGTTATTGGAATCAACACGGTGATTTTTTCGACTGCACAAAGTTCCAGTGGTGCAGGAAGCATAGGTATTGGCTGGGCTGTTCCAATTAATCGTGTTAAAAGAGTTGTCGATAAACTCAT
>CAZPSM010000113.1:5438-5715 GCA_964589125.1 uncultured Hyphomicrobiales bacterium
CGAAAACCGAAAATTAGAGCGAAGCCCCGATATTGGAATCGAAATGCTTGAACCCAATGCCCCGGAAGCTAAAAGATATGGTATAAATTTCGACTCCGGGTTATATGTGATTAGTGTAAAAAGAAATTCGCCAGCAGCCCAAGCGGGCATCGAACCGGAAGATATTATACTTAAAAAAGAAAAAAAAACGATGAGCACAATGAATGATTATTATCTTGCTGTTTTCGATGCTTTTGTTGGTGATGTGTTGACCTTTAAGATTCAGCGCGGCAACCAG
>CAZPSM010000114.1:0-5610 GCA_964589125.1 uncultured Hyphomicrobiales bacterium
AATTTGTCGATAACGATAGAAATTTAATAAAGGAATTGAAATTCGGCAATGTTGCCGTTGGAAACTATAAGAACAATGGGGGTAATGTTGTTGCTTATTTGACCAGAATCCAAAATGGAGCAGGCAAACCCATTCGTCTGGATTCCATACGAACAACTTCCGGCGACTTCAAATATCTTTGGCTTGGCTCAAGTTTGAATACTTCGCAACCTCCTGTTGATATCATTTCGCCTTTTCCTTATTCATTCGAAGTTTTGTTCATTCCTTCAGAAAATCGATACTATCGTGAATATTTCACGGTGTATTACGATGGTGGACGTGAAAATCATATTGCATTAGTGGGGAATTCGTATTCGATGCCGAGACACACCCAATTGCAACTCCTTCAACCAAATGGAGGCGAAATCCTATCTCCTTGCCAAAAATACCTCATTAAGTGGGAGGGACACAAAACCGATGCTCCAACAATTATTGAATACTCTACCAATCGTGGTCTGGAATGGACAACAATAGATGTAGTCGTTGCCAACGAATACCTTTGGACTGTTCCCAATATAGATGCCAACAATGTTTTGCTTCGCGTTCGCCAGGAGTATTCTACCCCGGCAGATAAAGCCTTGAACACCAACCGAACTTCGACCCAAAAAGTAGCATTTTCAACCGATGGAACGAAACTTATTTCGGCATCATTAAACGGGGAGATTTCGGAGTTCGATTTGAAGAACCTTACATTAATTAATAGTATAAAATTTACAACGACTAACTACCCTATTGAACAAACTGTAATCGGTGGAATTGAATATTTCGACAACGATACAAAAGCCATTGTTGCATATAGATTTACAGATTATTATTTTCAAGGAGGAAAGGATTCGGTTGCACTCCTCGATTTAGCTAAAGGCGAGATAATCTCGAAGGTAGAATTACACAACGATACTCTTCTCGTTCGAAAAATATTTGTGGACGAACCACGCGGGCGTTTCATAGTATTGAAAAGTTTCGCTAACACAATCGAAACTTATTCTTTATCGAATGGTAACTTCATAACAAGCGTTGGTATTGGTGCCCCAGTTACACAAATGGCTAAAAGCCCGTCCGGAGGAATACTTGCTGTTGCGTCGCTCGATAAACACATCAGACTTCTGCGTATGGAAGATTTTACAGAATTGACACGGATTGACATAAATTATCTTCCTTATGTAACAAATCTTGCAATCTCGAAAGATGAACGGTTCCTTTCTTTTTCGACGAAGGCACCATCGGACAATAGTGTCTATGGAAATTTTTCCGACATCTACGTCGCCGAAATCGGTTCTGGCCAAATTGTTAGGTCTTTATACAACAACTGGTCGGACGCTATCGGATTGGACTTCTCGCCAACGAATAACTATTTAGTTATAGCGTTCAAAAGTAATCCAGTCTTGGTGTTTTGGGATTTAGTGAATGATTATCGCAGCTCTTCGATTTTTGGAGCAGCAGATTCAATAGCCGATTTCCGTCTTTCGCCTTCGAGTTTTGTCATAGCAACAGCCGAGCCGACGCGAGGAAAAGTGATTTTGCGTGAATTTAACTACCCCGAAACAGATGTTTCCGATAATCCTTTTTCTATAATTAAACCAGTACTGAGTACCAAAGAAATAGTTCTTTCAAATCAGTTAATATACAATCCGCGAGAGATAAGTGTAACCAATGAGTTCTGCAATGTTGGGAAAAGTCCGTTAATAATAGGTTGGATGGGTTTCAAAAATAGCAGGAACTTCCAATTGGTTAGTAGTAGAACGGGCGATACACTATTCCCAAACGAGTGTCTGGCGTTTAAGTTCATTTACAATCCAATCGACACTGGTATTGTTACCGATTCAATTATCGTAGTATCTTGTGGAAATTATTATTATCTTCCCGTGCGTGGATATGGCGAAAATAGACATTTGACAGTGCTGTTAAATCCAGTGGATTTTGGGCAAGTATGCGTAGGCGAAACAAAAACTCTAACACTTCGAGTTGCTATTAATTCCGATACAATCGCTCTGCCGATTGATAGAATATTGGCTTCGGAGAATGCCCGAGCCAATTTTACTATTTTGGACGGGTCGCAAACCCGAGTCATCGAACCACAAGGAGTTATTGAACTAACTGTTCAATTCAAACCCGATAGAGTCGGGTTGATTAGTGGTTTCATCGTCATTTATTACTTGGGGCAAACCAATTATAAATTCCAAATCCCGATTCAAGGAATTGGATTTGGAACCGACTTATCTGTGTCGCAAGAAAATGTCCGTTTCATCCCAGAAATAACAACAAGAGATATAGTATTAAAAAATACTAGTGAAACAGATGTAACAATCGATAGTATTGTGTTTTCCGAACCCGGATTCTTCTGGCTTTCGAACACTGTTCCTTTTTCGTTACCAGCAAATAGCGCGAAAATTTTGACTATAAACTGGGATGGAACAACGATGAAAGACGTTCAAATGCAAATTTATGCAACACCGTGTGCGGTTATGAAAACCGTGCTCCTTGGACCATACACAGGAACTTCTTCGCTTTGGATAGAAACAATCGAACACGAACCAAAAGGTATAGTTGAAATCCCCATATTTTTTCAGAATACTGAAAATTTTCCTTACAATGGACGCCGTTTCTTCGAAGGGGAAATCCGCGTTAACCCACGAATGTTTTTGCCTTTCGAAGTAACCAGTTCTTTTGGTAATGCCCAATTATTACGTAACGAAATTGTCTCGGACCGAAGAATTGTTGGGTTCCGAGTCGAAGGCGATTTCCCAACATCGGGCATTATTGTAAGTATTAAAGGCAACGTTGGATTGGCTGAATCCGACACTACTTTGATTTCGTTTGCTACAGAAAGTAAATTTTGGGGAAGAAGTGTTCAAACAACCACTCGGGATGGAATTTTGAAACTGATAGGATTATGTGGAAATCGCCACATATTATTGGATGAGAACAAAATAACGCTACTTTCGGTTGCTCCGAATCCCACTCCTAATTTGCTTCGAATCGATTTCGAGGTTCAAGAACCCGATGTTATTTTCCTTTCAATTTTCGATAACCTTGGGAACAAGATATTTATGAACACTTTTTCGAATGTCCAAAAGGGTGTCAATACCTTTAATCTCGACGTTTCTTCTTTGGTGAACGGTAACTACCGTTTGGTTTTTTCCTATCGTGGCTCTTTTGCTGTCGTTAATTTCATCAAATTTAGCGAGTAAGTTTAATGATACGACGTTTGCTTTTGTCCTGTTGTAATACATATTATCGAATCTTGCTGCTTATCTTTTTTATTTTTGCTTGTGCAAATTATAAAACCTTTGCCTCCGAAAGAAACTCATTTTCAATTGAAAGCAATATCCTTGGAGTGGGCAATCTTTATTTTTCCGATTTTGATGGCTTCCCGCGCTATGCTTGTTGTTCCAACTTCACCTTCGGATATGGGCTACGCTATGGATTGGGTCTTGGCGGTCAATGGCTTTCAAATAGGGAACTTTTTGGAACACAACTTGGTCTATTCTTTACCATCGCCTATCGTGATTATTCGGGCAAATTTGAAAAAGAAGACTACTTTGCCGATGTAATTATCGATGAAAAAGTTTATCGAGCAATCAGTCGCCACACACTTGAACCCAAAATACAAGCATTCGACCTTGCCTTGGGAGCGAAGTTAAATCATTTATCAGGAATCGATAACTTGAATCTGAAATTAGGAGTCAATTTAACTGCCCCGTTGTCTGCACTCTTTTCCCAAGAAGAAAGATTGCTCGAACCCGAGCGAGCGAACTTCGAAAATGGCTCCAAAGTGCGAAATAATTACCAAAACGAAAAGATACCCAACGTTGTTGTCCCACAATTGGCGCTACATTTCGTAACAGAATGGAAGGTAGCAAGCGTTGGTAACTTCGAAATTTTGCCAACATTGGCTTTCAATTTTCCTTTATTTAATTTTACAAAAGATGTCAATTGGAAAATATATTCTCTTGGTGCCGGTCTGACAATCCGCTACGACATTCCAAAACCAAAACCTCTTCATCCGATAACCCCGCAATTGCCCGACTTTCCCCAACCACTAACTCCTCCCGAACCAGTTAAAATCGCTTGCCATTTGGAAGTCAGTGTGGATGGGAAACCCATAGAATCGGGTGAAACTTTGTTTATTAAAAGAATAGCGGCCAAAGAGATTACTCATTCGTTTACCCCACCTTTTATGTTTTTCGAGCGTAACGATTTTGCGGTGAGTCTCGATACATTTCAATTGACACCAGCCAATCTATTGCTGTTTAGGCAGAACCAAAAAGTTATTGTTGCGTTGTTACGCTACTTACAGAACAATCCTGCTGTTAAAGTAGAAATTCTTTGCTCTCGGCTGGATGATGAACTTTCGAATGTTTGCCAGAACCGTTCACTCCAAGTTGTTGAATTTCTTCGTTCCCACGGTATCGCCGAAAACAGAATTTCAATCAAGGAACAAGTGAGAAAAGCAACCGAGTTTAAATCGGAGGAATTGGCAGAAGAATCCCGTTCACTACAATTTTTATTAAGCGATGGAACATTGGTGCTCGATTTACTCGAAGAAAAAGCTTCGATAACCCATTTCGTTGCTCCCAAACTCGAAATCGCACCAAAATGTAATAGCAGTGCCTACATACCTCAAGTTTCGGGTGTTGTTGTTCTAAATAATGATTCTATTAATACTTTTGGAAACGATTCGTTTTCGTTCGACCTGACAAGTATCGCAACACGGATTAGCAATGGGAGTGTTCTCGCTTTTTACGGCAAAGTCCAATTCGACGATGCCTTCAAAACGAACAAAAGCATAACGAAAGACTTCACCATTGTTCTCGAAGATAGCACGTCGGAGAACATACAAGACTATCGTGTTGCTTCCGACGGGAAAGCATATCTTTTTGGCTTGTGCGCCTCCGATAAAAAGGACTTCTATTGGCTCAACCCATCGATTAAGCAGATTATCGATAAAGCAAGCAAAGAAGGCAAAAAAATTAAAATTGCCGGTTCGGTTGATAATATCGGTGGCGAGGGCTATAACTATAATCTTGCAATGGAGCGAGCAAAAAGCGCCAAAAAACTTTTAAACAACGATTTCGAAATTTATCCTAAGCCTTTTAACACAAATAATGGGAATTCTACTCCCCACGAACGTCTCCTGAATCGTTCTGCTTGGTTGGTCGTTGAATAAAAGTGCGCCGAAGTACGAAGAATCTAAAAGGAACGGTGGTGGAAGAGATTCTTCGCTTCGCTCAGAATGACACAGACAAGGCAATGTCATTCTGAGTCCCATTCGCCAGAATGGGACGAAGAATCTAAAAGGCACGGTGGTGTAAGAGATTCTTCACTTCGTTCAGAATGACAATGGAAAGGGAAGCAGAATGACAGAAGGAGAAAGGCGATGTCATTCTGAGTTCCATCCCGTCCCACAAGACGGGATGGAACGAAGAATCTAAAAGGAACGGTGGTGCAAGAGATTCTTTCCCGTCCCGTTCTGTTAAACGGGACGGACTCAGAATGACAAGGGGGAATGTTCAGAATGACAAATGAGGGAGATTCTTCGCTTCGCTCAGAATGACAAGGGAAAAGCGATGT
>CAZPSM010000115.1:0-5561 GCA_964589125.1 uncultured Hyphomicrobiales bacterium
CCTACGGGACGGGACGGACGAAGAATCTAAAAGAAATGGTGGTGGAAGAGATTTTTCACTTCTTCCGTTCCGTGCAGCGGAACGGAATACGTTCAGAATGACACAGAATTCCCCCTCTTTGAGGGGGCAGGGGGAGTAGGGGCATCTTCTCATACGCCCCAGAAAGTTTGAGGCACATAGTAATGTGCCACTACTCTACTTCAAGCCGGCGATTTTCTTTGCTTCGGGGAACAAAGTCAACGCTTTTGTAAATTGCGAGTCTATTGTATAGAAGACTTGCAACGATTCCTCGCGTGTCCAAAGTATTCGTGCAATTTGAGATTTAATGGCATTAGTTAAGTATTCTTGGTCTTTATTCCATTGCTCTTCGTCGATTTTTACATTCTTTTTCGAGACAAATTCTTTGAATTCTTTCATAGTTTTCTCGGAAATATTGTAGTTGCGCAAGTAAGATATGAACTCGGGGTATTTTTGTTTTAGCGTCTTTATTTCATTTCGTAAGCCTTCGTTGACGAACTCAAAGAAAAGGTTTTTCCTTCGAATTTCCGAACTAAGTTGTGTAATTGTATCTTGTTTGATGATATAATCGGGTGTTATTCCTCCGCCACCGAAAACTAAGCGGTGATTTCGCGTATAATAAATTGGAAGCGAATCGATTGTTATTTTCTTTTTGCTGTCCGTTTCTTTTTCATTAAACTTATTAACTTGTTCGACAATTTTTTGATAGGAATCGTAAATGTAGTTTCCTTCTTCCAATTCGAAGCGACCTACGAGTGCCCGATATTTATCTTTATCCTTGTAAGGTCGCTGTATGCAACGTCCCGAAGGTGTATAGTATTTCGCAATCGTAATTCTAAATGCGGAACCATCCCCGAGTTCGTATTGTCGTTGAACCAAACCTTTCCCAAAGGAGGTTTCGCCAACAATCAAACCACGGTCTAAATCCTGAATAGCACCCGATACAATTTCGCTTGCAGAAGCTGAACCAGCGTTGATTAAAACAATCAAAGGCAGTTTTGTGTAGCGAGAAAAACCATTAGAAACGTAAACTTCATCGAATTCAGAGAGCCGTCCTTTCGTATAAACAATTGTGTCGCCACGCGGTATGAACTCTTCTGCCATAAGAAAAGCCTGGTTCAAATATCCACCGGGATTATATCGCAAATCGAGTATAAGTTTTTTCATCCCTTGCTGTTCGAGTTTGCTCAATGCTTTCAATAATTCATCGTGGGTTGTTGCCGCAAAACGATTTACTACAATTACGCCAATATCTGTGCCATCGACAATAAACGAGGCATCGACCGTATTGATAGGAATTTTATCGCGAATTATCGAAAAATGTAAGAGGTCTTTAACTCCTTCTCGTTTAATGTCCACTTCTACTTTCGTGCCCTTCGGTCCTTTTAATTTTTTGGGGACGTCACTTCGGGAAAGCCCAATCGCACTTTCGCCATCTATTTTTACAATTTTGTCGCCCGATTGAATTCCTAATGCCTCGCTCGGTCCACCGGGAATTGGCGAAACAATAACAATTGTATCGTTGATAATATCGAATTCAACTCCAATCCCTTCGAAACTTCCTTGGAAGTCTTCTTGAACTCGTTTCATCTCTTCCGCGGTAATATATACTGAATGAGGGTCTAATTCGTTGAGAAGTCCACGAATCGCTGCTTCGACCAATTTTTGCGTATCAACTGTTTCTAGATAATTTTTCGAAACAATATTCAATACTCGGTCGAACTTCTTAATCTGCTGATAAATGTTGTCGCCCGATGTGAGTGGAGTAAGAAAGAAACCAATCGCAACGCCAATGGCACCAATCGTTAGCCACAATGCAATCTTTTTCATAAAATCCATTTATTTTTACAAAAAAACTCTCTAATTAACGAATTAAATTAAAAAATATTAAGGAAATTTTAATTGTAATTTGCCTTTTCTTTCCGTAAAAAACCATAAAATTAAAAACGACAAAGGCGTGTTCTGTTTCCTATCATTCCGAGCGTAGTGATGCCTCACAAGGTAGGACAAGCAAGGATGCCTGTTCTACTTTTATGGATTTTTCTTCCGTCCCCTGCCGTCGAACAGGACGGACTCAGGACGACAGAGCCCCTTCTTTCCGTGTCATTCTGTTCCCCATTGTCATTCTGAACGTATTCCGTTTCGCTGCACGGAACGGAAGAAGTGAAGAATCTCTTCCACCACCATTTCTTTTAGATTCTTCGTTCCGTCCCATAAAATGGGACAGAACTCAGAATGACATTGCCTTGTCTGTGTCATTCTGAGTCCCGTCCCGTTTAACAGAGCGGGACGGGAAAGAATCTCTTCCACTACCCCCTTCTATGGATTTTTCTTCCGTCCCTTTCTGTCGAACAGGACGGAATCAGAATGACAAGAAAGTACATCATTGCAAAATTTTTACAATTTCGCCTATATCGTTCGTATCAGTGAATAAATAATAGTTGGACAATAATGAACACAGGTAAGAGAATAATAAGCGAAAATTTGTACATATATTCGAAGAAGTGGGGCATAGGAATTTTTTCGTGTTCAGCTATAGCCTTAATCATAAAATTCGGTCCGTTTCCAATATATGTCATTGCACCAAAAAACACGCAACCAGTTGCAATTCCTTCTAACAAATGCTCGGGGATACTCCCAACAATAACCGGGTCGGTAAATAGATGTGGTTGTTGAGTTACAAGCCCTTTGGCAAGTGAATAAAAAGTTACGGCTGTTGGTGTGTTGTCCAAAAAACTACTTAGAGAACCAGAAGCATAGTAGAAGGTATGGATGGTAGTGAAGCCGAAACTTTGGGCGTTTGACTCCAAATAGAGCAACGAGGGAACCATAGTAATAAAGATTCCAAAGAAAAGAACAGCCACTTCGTTAATTGGATGCCAATTGAAATTGTTAAGTTGATGAACCACTCTCGGAGTTAAAGTAAGCGAAAGAATGGCCATAAATGCAATTACAATTTCCCGAAGATATGAACTAATATGGTGTGGCTGAATAAATGGTATAAACAATGGATTAATAAATGCAACAGCAAGGACAACCCCAAGGAGGAAAATCAAATTATATTGTCCTTTTACCTTTAATTTTTGATATTCTTGGCGGTCGAGCAGTAAATCCTCTTCGTTTTCTTTTTTATAATAATGTTTTTCGACAAAGTAAAATACTAAAATGAGTAAGCCGTTTACAATCGCCCACTCTTTAACCAGATTAAAGAACCAGAAGAACGGAACCCCCCGAAGGTATAGCATAAACAAAGGTGGGTCGCCAAGAGGCGTCAACAATCCGCCACAATTCGCGACAATTGCGATAAAGAAAAGCAGTATGTGTGTCTTGTGCTTACGTCTGAAATTGGTTTTAAGCAAAGGTCGAATCAAAAGCATTGCCGCTCCGGTTGTTCCCATAAACGACGCTAAAACAGCCCCAATAGCAAGGAAAATAGTATTCACACGTGGATTGGCTTCGAGGTCCCCTTCGAGATGTATTCCACCCGTAATTATAAACAAAGCTCCAAGAAGAATGATAAATGGAATATAATCGAAAAAAATCGAGTGGATTAATGATTCCGATAGATTATTCAGTAGTAGCCAAACTGCTGTCGGAATCCCCAAGATTAAACTGACTAAAAATTTATTCTTGTTACTTTCCCAAAAATGGGGCGAAGACAACGGCAAAATTGCAATCGATAACAGCATAAGGACAAAAGGAGTTACCGAATAAAGAGGCACATTTGAATACTCCATAATTCATCTCATAAATAAAAATGGCAAAAATAAGAAAAATCAAAACAATAAAAATCAAAGTCTTTGCTTTTTCGTCGTTCCATTTTGAAATATTATTGTCGGGATATGAGAAACGACTACTCATATAGGAAATTGAAAGACAATTACATTTCAGTTGTCAACTCAATCGAGAAACTAACCAAACGGGCAAATATTCAAAGGGAAATAAAAATAGTTGCTGTTTCGAAGACTCACACAACGGAAGCAATTTTAAACGCAATGGAGTGTGGAATTGAACATTTCGGCGAAAACTATGTCCAAGAACTTAAAGCCAAATTCGAAGAGATTCAACAAATTGGGAAACAACAACCTAAATGGCATTTCATTGGACATCTTCAAACTAATAAAGTCAAATACATTGTCCCATTTATTTCTCTCATCCATTCGGTCGATTCGGTGCACCTTGCCGAAGAAATCGATAAGCAATCCCGTAAAATTGAACGCGTAACCGATATTCTTATCCAAGTGAATACCTCGGGGGAAAGGTCGAAATTTGGGTGTTCGCCCGAATCCTTGTTTAGTATCATAGCCAGCATCCAACATTTTGAAAATATTAGAATATGCGGCTTGATGACAATTGGTTCTTTTTCGAGCGATGAGAAAATAATTCGCGAAGAGTTCCAATTACTCCGCAATTTATTTGAACAATCGAAAGAGAAGTTTCAACACCTTCCACTGAAAGAACTTTCGATGGGAATGACCAACGATTACCTTATTGCAATCGAAGAAGGTGCAACCATTGTGCGCATCGGAACAGCAATTTTTGGGGAAAGGCATTACGATACATTTTAAAAACTATTTTTTTAAAAGCCAGAAAATTAAGGATAGTAGCAGACTTATAATCAGCATAGTAACTATTGGAATATAAATTTTAAGGTTTGGTCTTTCGATGATGATGTCGCCGGGCAATCTACCAAACGGTATTTTCGAAAGATAAGGAAAAAACAAGCCAACGAGAATCAAGATAATTCCAACCACGATTAGTATTTTTCCAATGTTAGTTTTCATAGCATGGAGTAGACTCGAACCTATTTTGTGCTCGGAGTGGGACTCGAACCCACACGGGCAATATGCCCACAGGATTTTAAGTCCTGTGCGTCTACCTATTCCGCCATCCGAGCAAACACTACAAAATTAATAAATATTCCTTAACCAAAAACTACTTACCTTCTCCTTTGAAGTAATTTACATTCACGAACCGGGCAGCACGAGCATCATCAATGCGCCGCACGGGTGTATTATGTGGAGCCGAAAGCAGAAGTTCTGGGTTGGTCTCTGCTTCTTCGGCAACCTTCAACATTGCATCGGCGAATTCGTCGAGTCGTTCCTTCGATTCGGTTTCTGTTGGCTCGACCAACATTGCCTCGTGAACAATTAGCGGAAAATAAATAGTTGGAGCGTAAAAGCCGTAATCTAAAATTCTTTTTGCAATATCTTTCGTTGTTACTCCATATTTCTTTTGGTTTTCCCCGGTTATCACAAACTCGTGCATACAAGGTTCATCGAAAGGATAAGCATATTTAGTTTTAAGTTTCTTGAACAGATAATTTGCATTGATAACAGCCGAACGGCTAATTTCCTTCAATCCTTCGGTGCCATTCATTAATATATATGCGTATGCGCGCACAAGAACAAGGAAATTACCAAAGAAAGAATGAACTTTACCAATCGATTTCGGTAAATTGTAATCAAATTGATATTTGTCTCCATTTTTGACAATAATAGGCACCGGTAGATATGGTTCAAGTTTTTCGTTAACACAAACGG
>CAZPSM010000116.1:0-5557 GCA_964589125.1 uncultured Hyphomicrobiales bacterium
ATTCATATCATTGGGCTTGGAACCACCGGTTCCGGGCGACAGATTGCAGGATTACACGCGTTGACAAAAGGGGTATACAATGAAATTATTGCTCACGCTACGGCGGCAATTTTTTTCGAGTCAAAAGTTGATACGATTTTCGAAATAGGTGGGCAAGATGCTAAATATACATTCCTTGTTAATAAAGTTCCTGCCGATTACGCTATGAACGAGGCTTGTTCAGCGGGAACTGGCTCGTTCATAGAAGAAGCCGCTTTCGAGTCTCTTGGTGTTCGGACCCACGAGATTGAGCAGATTGCTTTTGGAGCAGAAAAACCACCAAACTTTAGCGACAGATGTGCTGCGTTCATAAGTAGCGATATTAAGACCGCTCAGAACGAAAATATTAGCAAAGAAGATATTGTTGCTGGCCTTGTATATTCAATCTGTATGAATTACCTGAACCGAGTAAAAGGGAATCGCCCGGTAGGTAATGTTGTATTTATGCAGGGTGGGGTTTGCTACAATAAGTCGATTCCTGTTGCTATGGCTGGACTAATTGGAAAAAAAATAATTGTTCCTCCTGAACCCGGATTAATGGGGGCTTTTGGTGTTGCTTTGCAAGTCAAAGAAAAAATTGAACTTGGTTTACTTGAACCAAACAGGTTCGACCTCGATGAACTTGTTCAACGGGAAGTCCTTCATAAGGAGCCTTTCGTTTGTGCGGGTGGAAAAGAAAAGTGCGATTTAACTTGCAAAATTAATAGGGTTGTAATTGATGGGAAAACTTATCCTTTTGGTGGTGCTTGTAATAAATATTATAACTTAATTTACAACAGGAAATTTGAAATTAGTGAATACGATTATGTTCGCAAAAGAAACGAATCGATGTTTAATCGAGACAGCTTGGAAGCCAGTGAAAAAGCATACAAAGCTACTATTGGTATAAATCTATCATTTCATATTCATACATTGTATCCACTTTTCTATCATTTCTTCACCGAACTTGGTTTTAAAGTTGTTTTACCCGACTACCTTGATGAACGAGGTTTCGAGCGAGAGCATACGAGTTTTTGTTATCCTGCTCAAATTTCTCTTTGTGTATTCCAAAATTTACTCGATAAGAACCCCGACTATATATTTTTGCCAGAAATTTTCGAAATGTGGACTGGCGAACAAGACTACCAACGATTGGATTTTAACAGTAGTTGTGTATTTGTGAGTGGGGAGCCATTCTATCTTCGTCAAGCCTTTAAGGATTATTATCTCGAAGATAGATTGATAACTCCATATTTAAATTTTGCAAATGGGTTTGAATGCGAAGTCGAGAAGTTTGTTGCTCTGGGGAAAAAACTCGGAATCGAGGACGAAACTATTATTTGCCAAGCATACAATAGGGCAATTTCTAAACAACTGGAGTTTTTCGGTGAACTTGAAAAAACAGGTAATGAATTCCTCGGTTTTTTGAAGGCAAACCCGAATATGTACGCTGTTGTGTTGGTTGGTAGACCATATAATGCTTTCACTAGTTTTGCTAATAAAGGAATTCCACAAAAGTTTGCAAGTCGTGGGGTATATGTAATTCCGTATGAATATTTGAATTTCAATTTCTATCCACTCGACGAGAGTCAGTTTTGGGAGGCTGGGAAAAAGATACTGAAAGTTGCAAAAGCTATTGCGGACAACGACCAGTTGTTTCCCGTCTATGTTACCAATTTTTCTTGTGGACCCGATTCGATGTTAATCCCGCAGTTTAGGAAAATATTGGGAAATAAACCTTCGCTTACATTGGAACTTGACCAACACACAGCAGATGCTGGTATCAATACTCGAATCGATGCGTTTTTGGACATTGTCGAAAATTATCGGGCATTGAGTTCAAAGTTGGGGTCGAGTAAAGATAACTTCAAAATTGCTGAAATTGATATTAGCCAGGATGAAAGTGTATTTATTACTTCCGATGGCGAAAGGATTCCATTAAAAAGCAAGGAAATTGATATTCTAATACCTTCGATGGGAGATTTGGCTGCTCCTTTGTTCGCTGCAACACTAAGAGGTTTGGGTTTTAATGCTAAGCCATTGCCCGAAAGCAATCCAGAAATCCTTAAACTTGCGCGCTCTGTTTCGACAGGTAAAGAGTGTTTGCCATTACTGCTTTTAGTGGGTCATCTGCTTCATTATCTGAAAAATGATTGGGATGGCAAACGGAAAATTGCCTTTTTTGTTGTTCAGGGGGCTGGTAATTGTCGCCTGGGGCAATATCCTGTGTTTATTAGAAATTTATTGCGAGAGAAGGAGATTAAAAATGTTGCTACGTTGGTTTTGATGAACGAAGATGGCTTCGCTGGACTTGGTTCGGATTTTGCTCTTCGAGGTATTCAATCAATTATAACCAGCGATGTGTTAGATGATATTCGTTCGGGGATAATGTCTATGGCGGTAAACCCCGATGAAGGAATAAAAATCTTCGATGAAGAATATGTAAAATTAGTCGAGGTTTTCGAAAAAAAACCAAAGAAGATTTATTCGGCATTAAGGAGTTTTTCAAAGAGAATTCGAATTGATGTTCCTTCGACTTCTTCGATTGACAATGCAAAGTATATTGCGTTGTGTGGCGAAATTTATGTTCGACGCGACCACTTTGCCCACCGCTACTTGAACAAATATTTTGCCCAAAAAGGTTTTATTCTTAAAGATGCTTACATAAGCGAATGGATTTTCTATGTCGATTACCTTTTGAAGTTGAAACTGCTGGAACCCGATACTTTGTTGAAGAAAAAAATCGAACGCTGGATTCGAGTTCTGTTTATGCGAATTGCTGAGCATAGAATCAAGAAAATTCTATCCAAAACTGGTTATTATAAGTATTCGAGAACATTGATAGAACCGATTCTAAATCATAGCAAACATTTGATTCCACTCGAATACAAAGGAGAGCCTGGATTAACGCTGGGCATTGCTTTGAAAGACATTTTGGAAAAGTACTGTGGTGTAATCAATGTTGGTCCTTTTGGCTGTATGCCTACTCGGCTTGCCGAAGCGGTTAGTAAACCGGAGATGAAAGTAAAATATAAGATAAAAGCTTGCCAACTGAACACCCCGGATTATGATTTGCCATCCAATATTGATAGAGAAATGAACCTTCCTTTTTTAACAATAGAAACCGATGGAAATCCATATCCACAGATAATTGAAGCAAGGTTAGAAAGTTTTGTTTTACAAGCCGAAAGGGTTGCCATGCTTATGAAAGAAATTAAATTTAATGGAAATAAAAAAAGGAACCGTAATGGGAATAACCTATAAAAAAGCAGGTGTTGATATCGATGCGGGTGATGAAACTATACGAAGGATTAAAGGTTTAGTTCGTTCGACCTTTAACGAAAGAGTCCTTAGCGACCTTGGACTCTTTGGGGGATTATTCGATGCAAAGTTTTCAGAATATAAACACCCAGTTCTTGTATCGAGTACTGATGGTGTTGGAACAAAGTTGAAGATTGCATTCTTAATGAACAAACACGATACCGTGGGACAATGCTTAGTAAATCATTGTGTTAATGATATTCTTACGAGTGGAGCTAAACCTCTATTTTTTCTTGATTATTTTGCGACCGGGAAACTTTATCCCGATGTCGCTTTTCAAGTTGTTAGTGGTTTTGTTGAGGCTTGTAGAAACAACGAATGTGTGCTAATTGGAGGTGAAACTGCCGAAATGCCATCCTTTTATGATGATGGTGAATATGACATATCTGGAACAATAGTTGGTGTTGTTGAAAAAGATAAAATCATCAATGGTAAGAAAATACAGCGAGGCGATGTTTTAATTGGTTTAAAGTCGAATGGGCTCCATACGAATGGCTATTCATTGGCACGTGCTGTTTTACTCAAAAAGTTCACTCTGGATGATTATTTCCCTGAACTAAATTCAACACTTGGGGAAGAATTACTCAAGGTACATAAGTCCTATTTAAAAGCAGTTACACCACTTTTGCAAGAAGACCTGATTAATGGGATTTCACATATCACCGGCGGGGGAATCGTTGGAAACTCGATTAGAATTCTGCCGGAAGGTTTGGGATTGAAAATCGATTGGGATGCATGGGAAATCCCATTCATTTTTGAATTGATTAAGCGGGAAGGAGATATTTCGGATGAAGAAATGCGTCGGGTTTTTAATTTAGGGATTGGTTTGATACTGGTTACTAAACCCGAACTTGTCAATAAAGTTGCAGAAAAACTTAGTGGCGAAGAATACTTTTTTATTGGTGAAGTTGTTTGAAATTTTTAATCGAGTGTTTGATTGAAATAACGAACAGCACAGCCGATATAATAAGAATTATACCAGCCCAGAGCCAATATGGTAGGAATGTGTTTTGTTCAATAATTGAGGTGTCCGACGCAAAAGACGACTGGTTTACAGTTCCACTTTCCGAAAAAAGATAACCTATGCTTAAATAAACGCTGATAAAAGCTTGAATTCCAATTAGTTGTAAGGCGATAAATTGAATCTTGCTATTTTTTGACAAAGCTATTGATATAATTATTAAAGAAATCAAGAGTAAAATAATAACCCCAAAGAGTGTGCGTATCCACATTACAACACTTCCCAAAATTGCTAACGATAGAAATAGTAATACCAGCTTAGAGATGTTTACGTTTTTACTTATTTTAAAAAGGATAAATCCAACAATTGGAGGGAATAACGGACCACTAATTGCAACAATAGCATTTCCAATATTCCCGAGAAACTGGGGCGATGTGTGAACTGCAACCCCGGAACCATCAGCATATAGTTCAATTCGGAGCAAATCCCCATTTAAAATTATAGCTGCTAAACCATGTCCAATCTCGTGGAACCAGGTGCTCAGTATCACAAATGGATAAATTACTAATCGACCTAATGGAAATTGGACTAAAACAACGTTGAGAGCAACGAAACCGAGTATGAAAAATGTGTAAGAAAGTCTACTTTTCATAAACTGTATCTTGGAATTCTTTAATTAGGCTTTTTGCATTTTCAATCGCGGCGGAAGAGACAGATTCACCACTAATTAATCGTGCAATTTCCTGTATTTTTTCCTCGTCGTTCAAAGGTTCTGCTTTAACCTTCACTTTGCCATTAATGTCCTTTTTTGATACGAGAATTATACGCTTTCCTGCCGAGGCAATCTGTGGAGTATGCGTGATAACAATTATTTGGTGGTTCTTAGATATTTCGTGCATAAGAATTCCCGCCATTTGTGCAATTTTTCCACTGATTCCAACATCAATCTCGTCGAAAACCATAGTAGGGAATTGATAGTGTTTTGCCGTAATGCTTTTAATCGCAAGCATAATTCGCGAAATTTCACCTCCAGAAGCAATAGAAGCAAGTGGCATAGGTGGCATAGATTGGTGTGTCGCTATCAGAAATTCAACTTTGTCAATACCATTTTCAAGTAATTGGTAAGAATTTCCATTTACTTGCACACTAAGTGTATTGAGCGATGGCTTTTCTAAGTTTGCAGTCGAAAAATTTATTCGGAACGAAGTATTTTTCATCCCAAGTTTATCGAGCACTTCAGGAAGGGTAGCCTCAACT
>CAZPSM010000117.1:0-5528 GCA_964589125.1 uncultured Hyphomicrobiales bacterium
CAAATCAATTCGCAAAATTTCTGCCATAGTCGAGTAATCAATTTATTTATACTTTTTTATAAGTCGAGAAGACCTTCGATAGATTTTATAAAGACGATTTTTTTCCTTTTATCGATTTTGTATATAAATTGCTCTACATAGGGAATATAAATTATGTCGTTTTCTTTTTCAATAACCAAAAGATTGTTTCCCGGGTTTTCTTCTGTCCCTGTTACTATCCCAACTTGGGAGTAGTTGTTTATATCGATAACTACGAAACCGTAAAGCTCGTCGGATGGGATATTTTCGGGAGTTGGAGCCTCGAGCAAACTTTTCTTTATGAATATTCCTTTTTCTATAAATTTCTTTGCTTCCTCGATATTGTCGATATCTTTCAATTTAACGTATGAATAACGGGCTTTAGATTGTTTCCATCTTTCGACTGTATATTCGTTAGCGAAGTTGAGTGAGAAACCCACAAGGCATAAAGTAGGTTCTACGATTCGAGTAGGGAATTGAAGTTGAACTTTCAAAGAGCCATCGAGTCCTTTTGTCCCAACGATGGTTCCAACCAGCACCCAGTCATCATTTTTGTATGGCTTTTTCGTCATTCTGTTGAGCAGCAAATTCAATTATTGAAACAGTGAGCATAATGGTAAATATACCTTCACGGTGTATAAATTGAGGACCTGTAAGATTTGCAATTAGTAGAGATACAAATATTAAAAGACCAGAAAGAGCAAGGCTTTTTATAAAAGGTTCTGAAGTTTTGAATGTTAACGATAGAGACTTAAAAGTGTAGTAAAAGATAAAAACAAAGTATAGAATGGCAAGTGGAATGCCAGCTCTATAAACGAAGAAAGCATATCCATTATGGATTATTTCGCCCTCGGCAGTTCTAATGTGAATAGGGTCGCGAAATCTAATAGTTTTAGCAAAGCCATTTCCCCAAAGTGGGTTTTCCGATATTCCACGGAGAACGGTAGGGTATTCAGCAATTCGTGCAGCAACGGACTTATCCTCCCTCATTTGCGAGGTTGATTCAAATCTTGCTTCAAGAATCCTAAAAAAGAACTTGGTGTTTTCCTTGAATAATAGGAACGATGTTAGCGTAACGATTGACGAGGCGAAGACAAGAATGGTTGCCAAACGCAATCTTTCTTTGTGTTTAACCATAAAAAATAATGTGAAAACTCCGAAAGCCACAATTATCCAATTAGTCCGAGTATATGTTGCTACCAAAGCCAATGTGGCAACCCCAGCCAAAGTTAATAGGAAGACTCGAATAATAACTTTTTTTTGATAAAGGAAAAATACTATGGAAGCAAAGATTGTAGCACTAAACAATGTTTGATTGACTAACACTGATTTCGCAAGTTGATAAATATATATTGCTTCTTGAAGCACTCTTTGCTGGAATATAGCAAGGCTTGCCACAATTGTGATAAGAGAAGCAATTCCAATTATAACGAGCAGAGTTTTAAATTCTTTTTCTGTTGTGAAATACTCTCTAATTGGAAAATAGTAAAGTGTAAGGGCGATAATGAGGACTTCCCGTAACCATCGAAGCAAATCGACATCGTTTGCCGATGCAAAAAGTATATTGAAAGGCATTAGAATAAAGAATGAGAGTATGGCAAGGTCACCATAGTTGAAAACTATTCTTTTTTTTTCGATTAATGTTTTATAGAAAAAGAAGTAGAATAGACCCGTAACAGATATTATGGCAAAGAGAACTTCGAAAACCGAGACACCGACATCCCGAAAAACAAGCATTGGCACGAAAAGAAAAATGACAGAATAAATCCAAATTTTCGGAAACCTGATGATTAAGAAGAGGAGTGGGAGCGAAAGGAAAAATCCAAAAACGTAAACTTCTATGCCATTGCTAATAGAAAAATAAAGAATATACGTGTAGAACAAAGCAGATAGCGAAGCAATAAACCAAACTATTAATTTTTTGACTTCTAGTTTGCGACGAGTTATTTCCATCATTTTTTGCTAAGGTTCAAGTTTGATTTTATTCCACGATTTCCTAATGGAATCGACGAATACGATAAGAAACGAAATTAATATGAACGAACCGAAGCAAGTGCCAGCAATGATGATTGAACGCTTCGGCCGGGATTTAGTATCGGGTGGAGTTGCCTTGTCGAGGAAAATAAGATACTGAAATTTCCTATATTCATTGAGTTTTGTTTCTTCCAAAACTGGAAGTAGAAAGGATTTAACTTTTGTGTAAGTTTCAAATTCAGCATAAAGTCGGAGAAAGTCGGAGCCTACTTTTGCCGAAGACTTCAACGGATAGTTCCCAACATAGCCCGGTTTGTTCTCGAATTCATAAAGTTTTTGGTTGATATTGTCCACGATAGTTTTTTGAGAAAGAGTAACTGGGTCGTTTTCGCCGAATCGCGTTTTATAAAGATTATAAATAATTTCCTGTGCCATTTTATTTGCTTTGAGGTCGGTGTAACTTATGCTAATTGCTTTCGATTGCTCCAAAGGTGCAAAAATTAATTTTTGCTGAGAGAATTTTTGTAGGCTATCGACGACTCTATTGAGGGTTTCTTCGATACCTTCGAGCCTTTGCTCAAGGTAGGAGCGATTAAATTTTGCTTCTTCTTGCATTAATTGTTGAGCAATACCGTTGGCAACTAGAATATAGTCGTTTGCAACATTTGCTGCACGTATTGGGTCTTTATCGGTGAACGAGATTGTATAGTTCCCTTCCAGTTCGAGCGAAATTTCCAAATTGTTTTCGAACGCTTCACGAAGCTTCGATATTTGATTCATAGGTATTTTGTATATGGTATCGAATCGATACTTGTTGATAATGCTATCTTTAACGGCTCGGCTATCGAGGATAACAAGAAAACTGTAAACTCCTTCGGTCTTCCCACCTAATTTTCCAAGACCAATGTCTTTTAGTGTAGAACTTATTCCACCAATCATATTTTCGAGTGTCGAAGTAGAAGTTTTGGGTGGTACAGCACTGGCAATCGCAGTGTATTCATCGGGTAACATAAAAGCGATAACTGCCGAAATTATTGTTGAAAGTAGAACAAAAGTTAGAATTAGAATTTTGCGTCGCACTAACAATTGAATTGCATACCTTCCATAACGTATTTCGTTGTTATCGGGTTCCATAGCTATTTCCCTATTGTGAGTGGATTCGTCAATTTTGGTGGAGTTGGGAAATCGAGTTCAATAGGTTTAAATTCACCATCCTCGAAGAGTAAATCGGGCGATACAATCGAAGATTGCAAATAAGTGCCTCCCCCGAATCTCGATGATATATTTGGAGCAAGCATATTGAGGACATAAGGTTCGGTGCCAACCAATATTATGTCTTTGAATGATTGTGTTGTAAATCCTTTTAACTCGCCCCCGCGCACAAGTTCTTCGCGACCGTCGGGATAGACTTTGTATGCTTCAACGACTTGTAGCGTTGGTTGGTCACCAGAAAATTTGAAATCCATATTTGCGATATTGAAGAATACGGTTCCAAGTATATTCTGATTCATAATTTTTCGGATAACTATAGCATAAGGTAGGTCTCTTTGTTTGCAAAGTTGGATTAGCTTTCCGCGAAGTTCCTTATGCGATTTTGAATACTTTTTTTCCGAAATGACTTCAATGTTACTAAACATAGGATAGCCATTTCGAGAATTTCCATTTGACGACAAAACTCTCTTTACAGGTGTTCTGTTTGTTAAGAGTGTTTTCAAATAACCTTTGTCGACAAGTGTGATATTTTGTGCTGGGATTCCTTCATCGTCAATTTTATAATGACCGACGAGCGTTATATGCTTACGTTCCTTTTCCAAAGGAATTGAGCGAACAGAGAGAAATTCTGGAAGAACACGTCCACCGATTTTAGTTTGGAAAGCAGTATATTTCGAAAAGTTTTGTAAACCTTGTTCGCTCAACAGGGAGCGTTGAGCAACTAAGTTTGGAGCAAAAAGTTGGGCAAAAAGTTCAGCGGCGGCTTGTCCTTCGAAAAGTATTGGCCCGGAGTATGACTCTTCCAAAGGGTTTGCGTTTTGGGTATTAGTTAAAGTTTCACAAACTGATTTTGCAGCTTTTTGCAAAGAATCGAAATCTGGAAAATCGTTGGGAGATGTCGAATATGTAGTATAGAAATTATTCATTAACATTCCATCGTTCGACTGAGTTGTTCCCGAAACTTCTATTCCAGAGAATAATTCTGGCTTGACGAACTCCGTTCCTTCGCTATTTACATAATATTTTATGTTTTGAATATGTTCGAAAGTAACTAATGAGTTGTTGATATTGGGATAATCTATGAATATTTTGGAAAGATTATTCGTAAGATTACAAAAGTCTGGTAAAGAAATTTTTGGCAAGGTGAAGTTGGTATCATAGGCTTTATATATGTCCGATTTGGAGAAGTCTGGAATGGTGTCCTTCATTAATCGGTTTTTTAATGTTGCAAGTTTTTTTGAATATGTTTGGGTGGCTTCTTTATAGGCAGCGTCGGTTGCTAACCAAAGTTCTCGGCGGATAGAACTATAACTCATTTCTACTGGAATACGTCGTTCTTGGTATCCTTCTTCACCAATTGCTCCACCAAAAAACATAGCGAAAGAAAAATCTAGATAATTGGAATTATCTAACCGATAATTGCCTACACGAACTGTAACATTAAGTTTTACAGAAAAACTTGAATTTGAATCTACGAGTGAACCGAGGTACGAAGAGGTTCGGTAACTGTTGTTAATTGTTAGAAGGTATTCTATGTAATAGGGCTTTGGCAAGTCGGAGATGAAAAGGCTATCTATCGAACGTTGAAGCTCGTCGCGCATTGCACGCAATATTTCTTGGTGAGAAATTGCAAAATTTTTTGATATTGCAAGAAGAAAAATTATCGCAATAAGTTTTGTGATTTTTTTCATACTATTGTTCATAATTTATTTTCCTTGTTTGTAATATTCTTATCGGGTATTAAATTATTCAGAACAGAAATCAACAGATTGGGTTGCCGGGTACCAATAAGAATTTTCTTGCCGCTGTTAAGATGGATTTGAAGACCAGCTGTTCCAGCAACCGTATAGGCAATACCTTCTTTTTTCATACTGTAACGAATTCCCCAACCTCCGTATTCAGTAATTGGATTATATCTCCTGATAAAATATGAATGAATTTCGCTAAAAGGTATCTTCCTAAACCTTGGAGTGAATGGAAATAGTCGGTAATATATTCCATCGATGGTAACTTTTGTTTCCAATTTTAAGAATACAAAAAGTAAGATTATAACGGTAGCAAGTAAATATGCCAAAATCATTTCTATCGATGGTTTAACATCGCTTTTGAACAAAGCTATACTAATCGAGACAATAGGGACAATTCCAGCAAAGATTACTATTACCACGAAAAATAGCTTATTAATTCTTTGAACTTCTGTGTAGTAATAATTTGTTTCCATTTTAAGGTGCCGGAAGTATTGGTGGTTTTTCTTCGGATTTCTGTTTCTTTTGGACTTCAATTTTGGAAACTAATATGCTTGGTGCACTTGCAGAAACCGGAAC
>CAZPSM010000118.1:0-3413 GCA_964589125.1 uncultured Hyphomicrobiales bacterium
GAGTCAGACGTGTTGCCAATTACACCACAGGGCAAAAACTCAAATACAAAATTACCATTTTTTAAAACAATTTCAAAATTTAGTTTTACTATAGTATTAAAAAAATTAACTGTTATGTAAGTCCATAATAAACAATGGGGTTATATCAGTTTTCGATTTAGTCTATGGATTAATACAAACTATAAATTGGGAAAACCGCTATATATAAAATTTAATAATCTTTTCCACCTAAAATCGTTATTTAATTTTGGTTATTTGGTATAAATATGAATTTAGAAGAAAAAGTAAACGAAGCACTCAGAAAAGCGATTAAAGAAAGTAATAAGCTTCGAATGGATACTCTTCGTTCAATTCGTGCCAGCATTATCGAGTTCAACAAAAGTGGCATCGGCAGAGCAATGACCCCCGACGACGAATTGAAAATCCTGCAATCGGCAATCAAAAAACGTAAAGATGCTATTGAACTCTACGAAAAAGGAGGGAGACAAGAATTAGCCAACCGTGAGAAAGAAGAAATAAAAATCATTCAAGAATTTCTCCCAGAGCAACTGAGCGAAGAGGAAGTCCGCACTGCTGTAAGAAAAATCATTACCGAAGTTAATGCAAATTCACTCAAAGACTTGGGTAAAGTGATGGGTAAGGCTATGCAAGAATTAAGGGGAAAAGCCGAAGGCTCACTCGTTCAATCCATTGCAAAAAAATTATTATCGGAATGACCCACGACAAAGATGACGATTTCGAAATTTGAATCCCAAGACCAATTAATAGCAGATTCGTTAAATCAACTCGAATTTTACAACGTTCTCGACTACATTTCCAAGTTCTGCATTACGGAATATGGAAAGGACAAAATACTTTCCGCGTTCCCAACATCGGACCTTTACTGGCTGCGCTCGGAACTTGACCGAGTTGAAGAAACAAAAAATTTGCTTATACGATACGAAAATATTCCTTTCGAAAATTTTGGCGATGTAAATCCAAAACTCCACAAATCGTTGATTGAAAATGCCATTCTAAATCCCGAAGAAATTCTCACCATTTTGAATTTGCTTCGACTGAGTAGAACGATGCGCTCATTTATTTCATCCAAAAGCGAAGAGTTTCCATTATTATGGAACGAGGCAAAAGAACTTTACGAAAATCGATTACTCGAAAAGCATATTCGCGATACACTCGACGAAAGTGGAAATGTTCGGGATAGTGCAAGCCGAGAGCTTTTCAGAATTCGGAAAGAAATTATTGAAAAATCTGCAAAATTACGCCGACGAATAAAACAAATCCTCAAATCTGTTGCCGAAGAAGAACTTATTCAAGACGAATTTATAACTCTACGCGAAGGACGATTTGTTATTCCAATAAAAGTAGAAAACAAAAATAAACTCTCGGGTATTATTCACGGTGTTTCCCAAACGGGTTCAACCGTCTTTGTCGAGCCAGCCGAGGTTATCGAAATGAACAACGAACTTTCGCTTTTGCAAAACGAGGAGCGAAGAGAAATATACCGCATTCTACAAAACCTCACGAAAGAAATTGGCAGCGAAGCATATAGCCTTTTGCACTCTGTCGAGGTTCTTACCCATATCGATTTACTTTTAGCAAAAGCCAAATATTCCTTGAAATTTAATTGTTTAAAACCCGAAATACTCGATAGGAAAGAAATTTATCTGCAAGAGATTCGCCACCCAATACTTGCGCACCATCGGGGTTTGAAGGAAGTTGTTCCTTTAACTATCGAATTCACACAGTCGAAACGTGGTCATTTAATATCGGGACCAAATGCAGGCGGAAAAACTGTTGCTTTGAAAAGCATTGGACTTAACATCGCGCTTACCCTTTCTGGTTTTTTCCCTTTGGGTTATTGTAGAACATCTTATTTTTCGATATTTACTTCGATTGGTGATTTGCAGTCAATTGAGAACGATTTAAGCACTTTCAGCTCTCAAATCCTTAGGCTAAAGACTATCCTTGACTTTTCCGATACGAATTCACTCATATTAATTGATGAAATTGGCTCGGGAACTGACCCACAGGAAGGCTCGGCTCTTGCATCCGCTATATTAGAAAGTTTTGTCAACCTCAATTCGTTTTTCGTAGCTACCACTCACCACTCTTATCTGAAGACCTATGCCCTCTCGAAATCTGAAATCGAAAACGACTCGTTGGAATTCGACGAACAATATTTAAAACCAACATATAGATTCTTGCAGGGGGTTCCGGGAAATAGTTACGCTTTCGAACTTGCAACTTGGTTGGGACTAAGCCCACATATTATAAAAAATGCAAAGAATTTCCTTGGACAATCTCATTCCAATTTGGACGAGACACTTAGAACTCTATATCGGTTAAAAATTGAAACTGAACGCTTAAAAATGGATTTGAGTGCCGAAAAAAGTCGCTACGAGCAACTCAACACAAAACTGGATGAAAAACTAAACGAAATAAAGGCAAAAAGAAAAGAGTTCATAGACAATGCAAAAATTAAGGCTTATGAAATTATTCATAATGCTAACTCTTTAATTGAAAATACTATTAAACAAATACGCGAAGGACAAAAAAGTATTTCTCAAATTAAAACTGAATTTGCCACACAGAAAAAAGAGATTGAAAAGCAAGCAGAAAATGTTTTCGCTGAAATGGATACCAAGTTCCCATCCGACGAAGCCTTCAATGTTGGCGATTCTGTGTATATCGACGACCCTGCCAACATAGGTATAATTTTACAGATATATCCAAACCAAAATCAAGCTCTCGCGGATTTCAATGGAATAAAATTCAAGGTTAGTCTAAACGGTCTACGCAAAGCAAATATACCACAAACGAAATATTTGGGAAGCAAATCTTCTGAATATTTTAAATTTTCCGCAGCAAGCAGAATTGACATTCGCGGGAAGCGGGTAAACGAGGCTGTTCAAGAAATTGACAGATATATTTCCGAAGCAATTCTGAGCAATATCGACACCTTTACTGTTGTCCACGGCAAAGGCACGGGTGCATTACGTCAGGCTTTGCACGACTTTTTCAAAACCCACCCACAAGTAGATAATTTCCGCGAGGGAACTATCGAAGAAGGAGGAGCAGGTGTAACCGTAGTCAAGTTAAAGTAAAATTATTCTACCAACTGCAATGTTATTTTTCTTTTTTCGATATTTGATTCGACAACCCTAACATAAACACGGTCACCAAATCGGAATACTTTCTTTTTCCGGCGACCAACAAGACATAAGTTTTTCTCGTCGTAAATATAATAATCATCTAATAGGTCGCGAACTGGAACTAAACCCTCCGCGTAAAGTTCATCGAGCATAACAAAAAACCCAAAGTTTGTTACGCCCGAAATAGTTCCATAGAATGCCTTACCAATGTTTTGAAATGCAAGAATCGATTGCATAAGTCTAACACTTTCGCGCTCGGCT
>CAZPSM010000118.1:3484-4806 GCA_964589125.1 uncultured Hyphomicrobiales bacterium
CGGATTCTTTGATTTGATTAGAATTATATTTTTTTAAAAGACGATGAACAACCAAGTCGGGATAACGACGTATAGGTGAGGTAAAGTGGGTATAAAACCGAAAACCTAATCCATAGTGCCCAATATTGTCCGCAGAATATTGGGCTTTTTGCATTGCACGAATCAAAAGTTGATGAACGATTGGTTTTTCGGGTTTCCCTTCGAACTTTTGCAAAAATCTATTGATTGCTTTTGAACTTGTCAGATTTTTTGACTCTATACCTAAAAATTTAAAAAAGACCAATACACCTTTAATTTTGTCCTTTTCCGGTTCTTCGTGTATTCTGTAAACGAAAGGCAATTCAGTTTTCAACTTAAACTTTTTCTTCAATCGTTGAATATGTTCGGCAACAGTTTTATTTGCAGCAAGCATACATTCTTCAATTAACTGGGTTGCTATGTTACTTTCTTTCAGATAAGAACTGATAGGATTTTTACTTTCATCCAACACAAATTTGACTTCAAAGGTTTCGAAGTTTATTCCACCCGAGGAAAGTCGTTTTTTCCTTAAATTTTGAGCAAGATTATTGAGATTGTGAAGTAGTTCTTCTATCTCATTCTTCGGCTTTCGATTCGAAGTAAGAATTTCAAACACTTCTTCATACGTTAATCTTTTTTTACTTTTAATAACCGACTCGAAAATTTGGTAATCGACAAGGTTAAATTTTTCATCGAATTCCATTTGGACACTGTATGTTAGCCGAATTCTATTGGGCCGCAATGAGCATAAATCGTTAGATAATTTCTCGGGAAGCATAGGTATCACTTTATCAACTAAATAAACACTAGTACCTCGGCGAAATGCTTCGTGGTCAATTTCACTCTTCTCACGAACATAGTAACTTACATCGGCGATATGAACTCCCAAGAGATAATGCCCATTTGGCAAAAATTCGAGAGACACCGCATCATCGAAATCCTTTGCATCAATTGGGTCGATTGTAATAATTAGTTTTTTCCGTAAATCAACTCGCCTACGAATTTCATCATGAGGAATTTCAGCAGGTATTGCATCAACGTCGTATCCAATACTATCAGGAAATTTTTGTGGAAGATTAAATTTATGGATGATTGTTTCACTCTCCGATGATGTATCGCCAGCACGCCCGAGTATTTCAATTACTTCGGCAATTGGGCTTTTATGTGGGTTATCCCAACTTACAAAACGAGCTCGGACTTTGTCGCCATTCACAGCTGCATTCAACTTTGATGGTGGTATAAGAAAGTCTAAATAATATTTATCGTTATCGGGAATAAGGAAATAAAGATTTGCATCGTATTCA
>CAZPSM010000118.1:4853-5430 GCA_964589125.1 uncultured Hyphomicrobiales bacterium
CGTATTGACGATTGTGCTTTTTAAACCCGAGGAGTTTTACAACAACTTTATCCCCATCGAAAGCAGTAAAAAGATTCTTACGTTTAATCGTAATAGGTTCCTTCTTACCATTAACAAACAATAGCCCTTTGCCGTGTTGGATACGAAGTGTGCCACGAACAAGAGTTTCACCGACAAATGAACTTAACGAGAACCTTCGCCGAGGTAATTTCATCAAGGTCCCAGAGTCGCAAAGTTGCTGCAAAACATTTTTCAAAGTCCTATATTCTTTTGACCCCGAAGGAATCCCTAAACGTTTCGAAAGTTCAAGCAGTTGAAGTGGGTGTTCAGAATCGAGAAGAACCGATATAATTTTTTGTTCGAGTTGTCTAATTTGCATAATTGTCATTATCAAAATAAAGTAACTGTATTTCCCTTTCTCAACGAAATATCCAAAGCTTCCTTGCAATTTTGCAAAAGTTTACTGGCTGTAGAATCGCTATAGAATTGACAAATGCCAACACTAATTGTTGCGAAATAGATGTCCTTGCCAATTGTAATAGGCGACTGAGCAATTTTTTGTCGGACAGTTTCCATA
>CAZPSM010000119.1:0-4460 GCA_964589125.1 uncultured Hyphomicrobiales bacterium
ACACTTCAGCAATATTTTAATATATCGAAAGAATATTACTTCTCTATTCTTCCAACCGCAACTCCTTATGCAAGAAATTCTATTTTTGCAGGTCTATATCCTTATGATATTCAAAAATTCTATCCGCAATTTTGGGTAGGCGAACTTAACACCGAAGACCATAAGCAAAATGCTTTCGAAAAAGACTTAATGATTGAGCAATTGAATAGGAAGAGAATAAAACTCCGCACTCCTTTAACTTATATTAAGATTCACGATACCGATTTTGGGAAAAAAGTTGAAAATGAAATTCAAAGGTACATCCCAAACCATTTGACTGTTATTGTTGTTAACTCTGTCGATATGATTGCTCATTCTCGCTCCGACTACGCAATCTTGAAGGAAATTGCACCAAACGAATCTGCCTACCGCTCTCTTACACGTTCTTGGTTTCTGCACTCAAGCCTTTTGGGTATGTTAAAAACATTATCGACTTATCCAGATGTTCGAATTGTATTAACAACGGACCACGGTTCGATTCGATGTATGCGTGGGGTAAAAGTCTTAGGTGACCGCGAAACATCAACTTCCTTGCGTTATAAATTCGGAAAAAATGTAAAGTCAGACCCACGCTACTCTATGCAGGTTAAGGATTTAACGGAGTTGCGGCTTCCGCGAATATCTATCACGGTCAACAATATAATTGCAAAAGAAGACTATTATTTTGTTTATCCAACGGATTACCACTACTATTTGCAAAGATACAAAGATAGTTTTCAACATGGAGGGATATCGTTAGAAGAGATGATAATTCCCGTTGTTACTATGGAACCCAAAAATAGATAAAATTATGGAATATTATGATATGAAGAAATTGAGGTTAAATCCGATAAATTCAGTAATTTTGTAATATAATAAATAGAATTATGGGCCCGTAGCTCAGTTGGGAGAGCGCTAGAATCGCACTCTAGAGGTCGTGAGTTCGAATCTCATCGGGTCCACAAGTTCTTACGGTAGCAAAAAGGTAGCCTTGCATCTACAAACAATAAGAACGAGCCTTCATTAAGTTCAATTAGTATGGTGTTATCTTCTGCAATGTTTCTTGCTCCTTCGCGGATACCCAATTTTAGATTTTCATCGCTCAAATTCCATCGAAGATTTTGTGTGGTTATGTTACAAAAAGGTTGTGGAATAATCGAAATAATTTCGCCCTTCCTAACATCAATTTGAACTGAATGATTCACAGGAATTCCGTAACGTTCAGAGTCATAAATACATAAATTTAGTAGGTCAGCAAATTTGATTAAAACGCTCCAGTTGTTTAGAGTGTGTTCAAGTTCACCGCCTTGGAAACCAATAATCAAAATATTACGAAATCCCTTGTGAATCGCAAAATTTAATGATTTTTCAAAATCATTAATTTCCTGACTCAATTCTCGAATTATTTCTACGTTGTTAAAGAATTTTTCTACTCCGGATGCATCGAAAGTATCAAGGTCCCCAACCACAAAATCGGGGAGTATCCCAATTTCGAATAAGCGAACAGCACCACCATCTGCTGCAATAATTGGTAGTTCTTTAAATTGTAAAAAAAAACCTAATGAAGGTATTCTTGAGTTCAAACAAATGATGCAATCAAAGTTTACATCAAACAGTAATGAACAAAGTTTTGTCTTTTCGTCCATAAACTCAATGCAAAAAAACAAAAATAAAAAACCCTACCGAAAGGTAGGGGGTTAAAAATCGTATGGATATAAAAATTTATTTACTTGCTCTTGTAATAGCCTCGAGAAACTCAGATTTTGAACGCATACCAATAAGTGTTTCAACTATTTTACCTTTTTTGTCTATGACGAAAGTAGTAGGAACAGCATTAATTCCTCCGTAAGCCCTTGCAATCGACTGATTTTTATCGATGATGTTTAAATAACCAATACCATTTTTGGTTGCAAAATCACCAACATTTCGTTCGGCATTGTCTATGTCCCGTTCTAAGACTACTCCAACAATAACATAATCTTTACCATTGGATTCGTTGTGAATCGACACTAAATCTGGAATTTCACGTCGGCAAGGAGGACACCAAGTTCCCCAAAAATTTAGAAGAACAACTTTTCCTTTAACATATTCGGAAAATCTTGTCTCCTTTCCATCTTGCTGCCAGACGAAATCGACTAAATTACCGGGCTTTGCCGGAGTAACAGAAGAAGCTACAAATATATTGGACTTGCTCGGCGACTTAGTGTTATCTGCAATTTCTTTATTCTGCTGTTGCGCCAACTCACTTACATCGATGTAATTTTCTTTGTCTTTTGGTAATTCCTTGCTTTCGCTTTTGCAAGAGGAAAGCGATAAAATAATCAGTAAAATGAGCGTGTTTAATGTAATTGCTTTAATTTTTCCCATTTTTTCTCCTTATATTACTAAATAATAATATTGCGACGATTCAAATTTCAATTTATTTGTTGATTGTTTTGAGTTTCTTCCGCCGATTCTTTTTCATTTATTTCTTTAGGCAAAGACGCAAGAATAGGTAGTTTTCTATATTTAGCTAATGCCACAAAAAAACCTATAACGATAAAGACAACTCCTAACCAAACCAACCATATAAATGGTTTGATGGTAACATCGGCAATAAACATTTCCTGCCCAAAACTTAATTGAATGGTTGATTGCTCAAGATTTTCGGCTGGTTCAAATTTGGTAAAACCAATTGCAAAATCCTTTGTTGGAACGCGCCGCCAAACCGGGCTGAATGAATTCATCTTCATATTAAGGATTGAATAGATATTATCGTCGTATTCCTTACCATCAATAGTATATTTAAGTATCAATCCGAACATAAAGTGGTCTGTATTGGTTCCTATGTGCATAGAACTCATATCGTATGAAACAAATTCAATGGAGTCGTGTTCAGACCAAGGAGCCTGAATCTTCTTACCCTTTTGTAAAGTAATTGGCGTATAAAATTCATTAAAACTAATAGATTTAGGGGCAACATAAACGTCTTTCGATATATAAGTTTTAATATCGGGTTCAAAGAATGGTTGTTCGAAGTTATTAAATTCACTCCAATATACTATTGGTTTCAAGACGGAATTTGAGGCATTAGAAGTAATTTTGATATGGTACTGATACTTTTCACGGTCAGAAAGATGTTTTTCTATTTGCTCTTTTGCGACTAATTCAAATTGATAATCAAATGCATTAGCTTTTCCACCTTCAATTAAATGGATTGTCCGAGTTTGTTCAAAGCCGCCCGATAGCATTGCCCCTACAATAAGAATAGCAATGCCCAAATGGGATACGAATGCTCCAATCCGCAGATTTTTCTTCTTGATTTTCCGAATAATATACTTTATATTCACAATAAGCGAAAAGAACGATGAAAAAATTAGGAATCCAAAGGCAAAGTTTTTATTACTAAAAATTGCAAATACGACTCCAACAATGAAAGCCAATATTAAATCCCAAATATTTGATTTAAACACTGTACTTACATCGGTTTCTTTCCAAGCGAAATACAGAGAAATTGCATTCAGTAGCAGTATGAGAATTGCGATAGGCAACATCCATTGGTTATAAAAGCCGGGGTCGAGCGCCACCTTTTTCAACCCAACCCAACCTTGAAAAATTGGTAAACTTGTACCTAAAATAATAATCACTGCGGAAACAATAAGAAGAAGAGCGCCGAGAACTGTTAGGAATTCTCGCGAATTTAATTTGTACGACGACTTTATGCCCGACGTCTCTTTCAATCTAAGAATAAAGACGATTGTTGGAAAAACTAAAAAAATGCTCTGAAGTATTAACAGAAGAATATTGACTATTTTTCCGGGGTCAACAAAGGAATGGACAGAAGTATCGCTGAGAATGCCACTTCGCGTCAGGTATGTTGCATAGAGGACCGCGATAAAACTCAGCGAAGCGAGCACAAAATTAGTCCGAACTAAGCCACCGTTGAGGCGTTGCAATATTAAAGTATGAACTAATGCTGTAACAAAAAGCCATGGTATAAGAGAAGAGTTTTCCACTGGGTCCCATCCCCAAAATCCGCCCCAGCCAAGTGTTTCGTAAGCCCAAAAACCTCCCAACATAATTCCAAGTCCCAGAACGCCCGCGCCAACTAATGCCCATTTAGTAGCGGGTTGAATCCATGACGAATAATCTTTTTTTAACCATCCTGAAACGGCGAAAACAAATGGAACTGTCAAAAGGCTATAACCCAGGAAAAGTATTGGGGGATGTATGGCAATCCAATAGTTCTCCAATATTGGATTTAGCCCTCGGCCATCCTCTGGCATAAAGTCCTTTGGAATATTGCCTTGTGGGAAAGATTCCCACAGGTCGGCGAATGGGCTCTTGAAAATTAGAATAATTGTTAACAGCAAGAGCACAAGTGAATAGAAAGCCAGAGGCGAACCTTCCAGATTTCTATTTTTTGCAAAACTAAATAAGAAAATTCCTATAATTGAAAGCCA
>CAZPSM010000119.1:4477-5306 GCA_964589125.1 uncultured Hyphomicrobiales bacterium
GAAAGCCAGAGTGCCCAAAGCATAAAAGAGCCTTCTTGTCCAGCGTAAAAAGAGGAAAATTGAAGTAAAAACGGGAGTTTTTTAGAAGAATAACTCCATACGTATGTCAATTGAAAGTTATGAGAAAAAATATTAAAAAGCAAGAAAAAAGACGCTATTACAATCGAAATTATGCCACCAAAATATCCAATTCGGGCAAATTTTAACAATTTGGTACTTTTCGACTTTTCGTAAAATAGATAAAACAAAAACGATAATAGCCAGCCCAACGAGGCTAAAAATATAACGATTTTACCCAGCATTGCTGTTCCCTCAATAGTTATTTAACAATATCTTCAACTTCACCTTCGTATTTGGAAGGACATTTAGTAATGATTTGATTTGAGTAGAAAATGGAGCCTTTGATGTATCCTTGAACGACAAATTCTTTTGCAATAGAGAAATTATTTGGTTGGGGACCGCTGTGTACAACTTTTACTATCTTTCCCTTCTTGTCCTTCATATAGAATGAAAATAAGTTACTTTCTGGCTTGTAATCGGTAGTCATTTCTCGGACCCAGGAACCGACGACTTGAACACGTTTCCCGCTTTCGATGGCAGTTTGAAAGTCAGTATATTCGATAGAGCTTTTATTGAACGAGAAAAGAATTACCACCAAGAATATGATAGATAGCAAACCACCAATAATGTATTTTTTCATAATACTTTCCCCCTATTTATTCTTTCGATTTATTGGTTTTTTGAATCATTTTTTCTAACCGCCCGAGTTTCTTTTCGGTTCTAAATAGCACAAAAGAAATACCTATCCATATTACCAGCACTATAATCA
>CAZPSM010000120.1:0-5173 GCA_964589125.1 uncultured Hyphomicrobiales bacterium
TGGTGTAGCCGTAACTATCGCTATGTTATACTCAAAATCCAAGCCAAAAGATATTATCGCTTTTCTGGGTATTAGTGTTTTTCCAGCCTTCGCAACATATTTAGCCTTCGGTTTATATAATCTTGCGTTCTATGAACATTTCGAAACAATTTCAGCCAATTTAAAGGTTGAATTAGGAGGAACATTCATTAACCATTGGTTTCAACGTATGGGGCTAAGTTTAAAAGTAAGGTTGGTAATTCCAGTTATTGTAGCAATAATTTTATGTTTTATTCTTGGGCGTCGGCTGTTTCGCTCTAAAAACTCGGAATTTAAACGTAATCTTGAAGTTTTGCTTCTTGGAGCCAACCTTTATGTAATTACTTACGCATTCACTTTACTCTTATTTGGTTCATCTTATGGCTTTGGCTCTTGGTATCTTGCTTTATGTTTTAGCATAGCAGGAACCGATATTGCATACTTACTTCAAACATATCAAGACACTTCTAACTGGTTTTTTAGAAATCGCATATTAATTACTTATTCAATTGGATTGCTACTACTTTTGTATATGTGCTTCTATATTGGAATATACAGACTATCTTCCTCGGAATATAAGTTGAATCTTTTATCTACAGGCTTATGGTTACGAGATAATGTGCCCGTTTCTGCAAGAATTTTCCAGGTAGATGCTAGCGGGGTTACTGGCTATTTTAGCGAACGTGCCGTTATTAACGGCGATGGATTAATCAATAGTTGGGAATACCAAGAGTATCTTCATAAAAAACGTATTCGTGAATATCTCCAAGCAAAAAAAGTTGACTATATAGTAACAAATGAATTCGAAGAAAATGGATGGATTTATATCCATATTCCTAATTTTCGAGCGAAAGACCGCTGGTATTATGTGGGAAAAGCCCCAGCAAAATCCTGCTTATTCCGAGCCGACCCCTTCGCTATATTCCGAATAGAAGAGATTCGTTTTCACGATAGTAACCCGAAACCGCTCCAACCAGTTCTATTACCGAAATCAAATAATAAATAATATAAATAAAAGGTGTTCTATGTTTGCCAAATATTTTGTTGTTGCAGTTATATCAATTGTCTTGTTGTCTTGTAAAGAAGATTCAGCAACTTCGCCGATAACAGAGACGACGAAGTCTTCGCCTCCAATTGAATACTTTTACCCTGTTCCATCGCCTTCTCAACTTGAATGGCAAGATGGAGAACTTGCAATGTTTATCCATTTCGGGATTAATACATTTTATGAGCAAGAATGGGGCAATGGAACAGAGGACCCGAAAATGTTTGAACCAAAACGATTGGATGCGGAGCAATGGGTAAAATTGGCAAAGGAAGTCGGTTTTAAATATGTGATTCTTACAGCCAAACATCACGATGGGTTCTGCCTTTGGCCCAGCAAATATACGACCCACACAATTGCAAATAGTCCATACAAAAATGGACAAGGCGACGTTGTTCGTGAATTTGCCGATGCTTGCCACAAGCACGGAATCAAATTCGGATTCTATCTTTCGCCTTGGGACCGCCACGAACCAACCTACGGAAGCGATGCATATAATATATTTTTTCAAAACCAACTGATTGAACTACTAACAAATTATGGCGAAGTTGGAGAAGTTTGGTTCGATGGTGCTTCCGATGGAACATCCAAACAGGTCTATAACTGGGACTTATACTTTGCAACCGTTAGGTATTATCAGCCTAATGCGGTAATAGCGATAGCGGGACCCGACGTTCGTTGGGTTGGTAACGAGGAGGGTTTGGGCTTCGAAACTGAATGGAGTAGCCAACCAAGAGCCTTTTCTATTCAGCCGGCAACACCCGACGGCAAAGTATGGTATCCTTCTGAATGCGATGTTTCTATTCGCCCCAGTTGGTTTTATTACAAACGTGAAGATTCTCTTGTTAAATCAACAAGCAAACTGGTTGAAATATATTTCAAAAGTGTTGGAAGAAATAGTAATCTTTTGTTGAATGTTCCACCAAACAAAGATGGATTAATTTCCGATTTCGACGTTCAACGGCTTCGGGATTGGCGGCAAACGCTCGATAGGATTTTTGCTCGCGACCTCTTCGCTGGACAACAAATCGAAAGTTCAAACACACGGAATAGTTCAGAACACTATTCACCAAAAAATTGTGTCGATGGCAACAGAAAAACATTTTGGGTTACCGATAAGGACACAACCAAAGCAGAACTCACCATTAAACTTTCACAAAAAGAGAAAATAAACATCATTCGATTAGAAGAAGCGATTGAATTCGGACAACGAATTAAGGCTTTCGAAATATTAGCAGAAGTCGATGGGAATTGGGCAAAAATCTTCGAAGGGACAACAATAGGGCGCTCACGAATCTTTACATTCAAAGGTATTACTACCGATAAAGTCAAAATAGTTATCAAAGATTCCTACGCATCGCCAACTCTGCGGGTTATAAAAGGCTACTATTCCGATTATGTGAATTAAGTTCAGAATGCGAATGTCAACTTGTCATTTCAAGGTTTGGCTTACCCCGGAAGAATGACTTTATTTCTCCAATTCCCGAACGAATTCAGATAAAGTCGTGTAGAAACATTCGATAGGTAGTCCAACTATATTATAGTAACAACCATTGATATGTTTGACAAATACGGCACCGAAATCGTCCTGAATGCCATATGCACCAGCCTTGTCCAACGGGGAACCCGATTGGATATATGCTTCTATCTCCTCTTCGCGAAGATGTCGAAAAGCTACCTCAGTCCGTCGGAAACAAGTTTTATACCTCAGCGAGGTAGAGTGCACTAAGGCAATGCCAGTAAATACAATATGAACTCGATTGCTTAACTTTTTCAGCATAATGCTTGCTTCGTATTCGTCGATAGGCTTCGAAAGTATATCCCCACCCATCACAACGATTGTGTCGGCTCCGACGACAATTGCTTCGTAATCGATTTGCTCGCAAACTTTAACTGCTTTAGCTTTAGCAACTTCGGTAACTTTCAGAGAATAGTCGTAAATGTCTGAATGGATTGTCTCTTCGTCGATATTTGGTGCGATTGCGGTGAATTCGAAGCCAAGCATTTTGAGTAATTTCTTTCGCCTTGGGGAACTCGATGCAAGGATTAAGGGTAGCTTTAACTTCAATAAATCAGCAATTTTGACCATTTTATTATTACAATTCTTCGACTGTCGATTGAGAATTTGTATAGATACAAATCTCGGCAGCGATACGTAAGGCTTCCTGGACAATTTCTTTGGCGCCGAGATTGCTGTGTTTGAGCATTGCTCGAGCAGCAGCAAGAGCATAAGGTCCCCCCGAACCGATAGCAGCAATATTGTCATCGGGTTCTACAACATCGCCGGTTCCAGTTAGTACAAGAATCTTTTCGGTATTCATAACTACCATCATTGCTTCTAATCGACGGAGATAGCGGTCGGTTCGCCAATCTTTTGCAAAATCTAACGCGGAACGGAACAAGTTACCACGATTGGCTTCCAATTTTTCTTCGAAGCGTTGGAGAAGAGCAAAGGCATCGGCAGTAGCACCAGCAAATCCTGCTAAAACCTGACCATTGTAAAGTCGTCGTATTTTGCGCGCTGTGTGCTTCAAGACAGTTTCTCCCAAGGTTACTTGGCCATCGCTTCCAATGGCGGCTTTACCATCTTTAATCAACCCGATAACCGTTGTTGCAATAATATTATTTTTTTCAGATAATTTCATTCTTAAATTTGCATTTTTAAAAAGTTTAAATTAAGCAATTTTGTCCTTTTTATGAAAGTAGTTAGTCCCAATTTAGAGCAATTCAAAGAGTTCGCAAGAAGTCCCAAAAATCTTGCCCTTTTGCTGTTCTCATTCGTATTGACAATCATCTGTTTGTCGTTTACCGCAAAGTTTATTTGTGCGGTGGAGCATCGTTCGGGATTTGCTTTCGACGACCCTATTCTTTCTCTTTTCGAACCGATGGATGTTACTTGGCTCGTTTTTTCGGTTTTGTATTCTTCTGTTATTTTCTCCTTCTTTTACCTGCTTCGAACACCTAAACTTTTAACGCTCGGATTTTTAGGATATGGCTTGCTTATTTCTTTAAGAATAGTGGGGATGTATCTCCTTCCATTAGACCCTCCGAAAACTACTCTTCCTTTGCACGACCCATTGATTGAATACTTTGGAACAACAGTTACTTTGACAAAAGACTTGTTTTTTTCCGGGCATTCTTCGTTGATGTTTTACCTATTTTTTTTAGTTCCAAGCAGACATTTGAAAATTCCTCTTTTAATCGGGGCATTGATAGTCAGCGGGGGCGTGCTTCTTCAACACGTTCATTATTCTATCGATGTATTTGTTGCTCCTTTTATGGCATATTCTTCGTATGCAACTGCTCGATGGTTTTTGCCAAAGTTGGAACGTTTAGTTCATATCAAAAAATGATTTTTTAACATTATCGGACTACGACTGCACAAGGGGCTGAAGCCTTTTATTCATTGTTTTCTGTCATTCCGAGCGTAGCGATAACTCGCAGCAGGTGCCACAAGCATCCCCGTTTGTCGGAGAACGGAACCCAGAATGACACCCCGAAGGCTTAGTCGCGTTGCAACGTCCCTACTCAAAACGGTAGTTTTTGTATTTCCTCGACTTTTTCAAGGAAGGTAAAAATAGAATGTCCCGAACTGAACCTAATACTTGCATTTTCGAGGCAATTAATGATTTTTTCCCAGTAAGAACCAATACAGAACACCGGCTTCGAAACGAAACCCCGTTCGGCTAATGCCCAAATCGCCGCCAATTCAAGTAATGTTCCACTACCACCTTCGAATATTACGAAGGCATCGCCTATGCTGAGCAATTTGTTCAATCTTTCAAGATAGCTTCCGACTTCGATTATTTTTGTAGCAAATGTAGAAATTGTCTTACGATAAGTTCCGACAACCACTGCAATCCGTTCGACACCGAAAGGCACTGCTCCCTTTAAACAAGCATCCATAATCCCAGCATATCCACCGGTAACAACATTAATACCACGCGAAGCAACCAGATGCCCAGCTAATTCTGCTTCTTTATACAAATTCGAACCCTCGGGGGAATTCCCATCTCCAAAGAATACAATATTCCGAACTTTCTCCATCTCGCTTCGTTGAAAAACATCAATTTTAATTTTATAAATTACTAAATTTTATATTTTTTTCGA
>CAZPSM010000121.1:0-401 GCA_964589125.1 uncultured Hyphomicrobiales bacterium
GTTCCTGGGAAAATAGGAGCAAGGAACCCGCAAAAAAAAGAACGCATAAGAAAAATAAGGTCGCTTTTTTCATCACTAACCCCCTTTTTATTAATTAATTTAACATAAACAATTTTTCTTTTTTCCAAATATTAAATTTAATAAAAAAATTAAATTTATAATGCATTAACAATCAAATAGCAAATTTGTTACAAAACTGTTAATTGTTTTCTTAACTCAATTATATAAGTTATGAGTATATTAATGGCAATTGTTACTTTGCTGAACATACTAATTAAACTACAGAGTACTTGTTAGTTAATTAACCCAGTTTGCCAATTGAAAAAAGACGCTACCTCAAACACTACAAAACACCAGCGGAGTGGTTCAACCACCCCGTTGATAAAATAGTATCGGGTAAA
>CAZPSM010000121.1:420-3713 GCA_964589125.1 uncultured Hyphomicrobiales bacterium
AATTGTAGATGGTGTACTCAGAACCACGATATATGTTCCTTCGCTCTGTAACTGGAAAGGAACCCGCAGAAAGGTCTCGTTTTGCTCCTTTAAGTCTAAAGTTGATTTATAGAGTAGGACACCATTGGTATTGAATATTCGCACCGTGTAAAAACCGGTTTCAATTATTGAAAGGTGGAGATCAACAGTTCTATCGTCATAGTTCGGAGCAACGATTAACCTTTCCACTGCACGTGGGTCGAAAAGCCTTGGACCACCACTTTTACAAATATTTGTAATTGTTAGTTTACCCGGATTTTCTTTGAAAGCCACAAACCCCTTTGCCGTTTTAGTATTAGAAATTGCAATATCGGTAAATTCATCTGTACCGAGTTTCGCGCGAAATCGAAGATTTGCAATTGTTGAATCCGAAGAGTTAGGAATTGTCGGAAGATTATCGATTTTGATTGTAGTTGTCGTTCCATTTATAGTTCCCATAGGCGTTGGTGGAATTGGCTCCATAAGAGAATAATTGAACTGCAATTCGGTTGAAATATTTTGATGAAATGATGTAATATTCCGAGGAGCCCTCAGATAGATTGGCAAAGTAAACTCTTCTCCTGTTTTGGCTTCGACATTTCCGACCCAAATTTCTGCCGATGACGGAAGGATTTCGAAACTTCCAGCGATTTCATTGAAATTGATAAATCCATCGATTGACATAGTATTCGAAAGTATTAAATCGGTATAGGTTTTTGAAGAGTTCAATACCTCGAACGAGATGGCCAACGGCGTGGAATTTGTTGGGCTAAACGGGATGTTATCGAACAACAATGAATTCACTCCTTGAGTAACGGAAACTACTGGATTTGTATTGAGAAATTTCAGCATTGTTTCGTCGTATGAAAGTTGGGTTCTTATCTTTGTAGTTCCCGATTGGTTAAGCAAAGCTCCATTTTTGATAATAAGTGGAATTTGAACGATTTCGCCAATTAGCCCAGTGTGTTTTTCAATTACAATATCGGCACGAGCAGCAATTGGATTACTCGTAAATACAATAGAGTCGAGGAAATTGCAAGGTGTGCCTTCCACCACAAGATATGTGTTGAATGTTCCCCCAGTTGCTGGCATATAACGGATGTCAACTGCAAAATTACCCATTGGAGCAATTACCCAAGGCAACGATGGTCCTCTGATAGTAATTTGTGGGTCTCGAAATTGTGCCGAGGTAATTGTTAGTTGCCTATTTGAACTATTAATGATAGCAATAGTTGTATCTGTAGGTATTCCAACAATACCGTAAACAGGTATTGGTTGCCTATTGATTTCGGGGGATTCGACATCTGCTCGAAATGTAATTTGTTTTGTAATCCCGCAATAGTTATCAGTTACAGTAAGTGTTCCATTAAAAAGCCCTTCAATTGCGGAACTAACCGAAACTTCAATGCTGGATGAAGAGTTTTTAGCAATATTGACTGTTGGAGCTGGAGAGACTTGATATGGGTTTGTTGTCGAGAGATTTAATTGCAAATCGACATTTCCAGTATTCTGAATAGTTAATGTTATCTTACCTGTGTCATTAGGACAAATGTATCCAAAATCATAATTACCGATACTTGTGGTAAAATTATAATCGGCAGAAAAGCCCGATAACGGAATAGTCATAGTAGGAGCATTTTTGGCATTACTTGTAATGACCAAATCTGCTGTTAAGTTACCTTTCGAGGTAGGTGCTGGATTAAATCTTATTGTTACTTTGAAACTATCCGAAGGAGAAATAGATTGTGGACCGGGATTGGCTGGAACAAAGGAAAAATCACTTGCATTAGTTCCAATTATCTCGAATTTAGAAATATCGAGACTTAATGCCCCAGTGCTTTTTATATAAAATGATGTATCTATCGTTGGCGATTTGCAGTCAGCATTCTGAAAACCAAGTGAACTAATTGTTGTGATTTCTGGTTGACCGCTACCAAGCCCAAAAATTTTGGATTCAAATCGCCCTTTGTCTGTATCGAAAATCAGCTTACTCTCGCGATAATTTGCATCGCCCGGGGTAAATACAATATCAAAGTACAGACAACTTTGTGCAGAAAGTGCGATATTTGTGGTGTTGCCGTTTAATTTAAAATCACCCTGGTCACCTCCGGAAATCCTCACAGAATAAATTGTTAATCCCTCGTTCCAATTGTTACAAAAGATAGTCTTTTGTAGTATTGATTTAGGAACACCGACTGAACCCGAACCACAATCCACATCCAAAGGGTAAATCCATCCCGAGTTGATAATTATTTCATTCCCTGAGCAAGCAGAAGTAGTAAAAGTAAATTTAAAACTGTGAAAAGAAGAGTCTGAATAAGGTGTAAATGAAACTTTTATTGTGCGTATCGAATCCTTGTTCAAAGTAAAAGGTGGGGGTGTTCCGCCCCAATCTGTTACACTTATATTCCCGTCGGGCGAGGTAACCCCTGGAGGATAGAACTTAACAAAATTATTTTTAGCCCGAAGGGTTAAAGTTTGTTCAAACGGAGGCGAAGGGCTTTTGTTAACAACCGAAATTACAGCTTTATCCGATTGTAAGACTGGGAGAATATTGTTTGGAACTATATATTGGATACTATCGCTTGTCCCATTAACCTTGTAAATAAGTTTAAGGTTGCCTCCGCTACAGTCAGAAACAAATTTGATTTTACAAGGTGCGGGCGTTCCAATTGTTCCAATAGTTGTAAGAATATTAGAATAGAGATTGCTTAGCTCTTCGTCGCTGGGAACAGATTCATAGGCTTCGCCTCTTGGTGTTCCCGAGCAAATTTGATTTAATTCAGTGGGAACTGGGAAACCCAATGTTATTGCGTAAATGGTAACATCATATTTCCGAGCAGTATCAAGAATTTGACTGACCCACACTGGAACTCGGCTTGGAGGTGGATTAGAGCGACCTTCGTGTTTGCCGTCGGTCAAGAAAATAACAACAGGTTTATATTTGGCTTTGCGTGCAACTAACAACGCTCCGGGCTCATTATAAATATCGTATAAAAATCCAGCGTTATAATCCGTTCCACCTCGAGGATTTAGCAAGGCAGTGTCTAATCCCTTGTTAAGCCACCATTTACTATTCGTAAAACTACGAACCAATTCATTTTCATAATCAAATAGTGTAATAGCTGCCTCCCAGCGGTTGCTGTCTGCTGGAAGTGATTTAATAGCATTTCTTGCTGCTTCTTTGACAACATCCATCTTAGTTTTGCCGGGAATTGTACTTGGTTCACTCATCGATTGTGAAATGTCAATCGTTAGCACAAGGGAGAACTTCG
>CAZPSM010000121.1:3741-4861 GCA_964589125.1 uncultured Hyphomicrobiales bacterium
AACACTTTTAATAACTCTTTTAATTTCATTTTCCAGAACATCAAAATCGTTTACAGAATAAGTTCTTATTTCGTTATTGCTATTGTCGTATGCTCTGAACTCGACTGTTACATCTGGATATGTTTCTGGAAAAACTTCTACAATTTTTAACTGCTGGGCAAAACTTGTTTGAGCATCAAATATCAATAGAAATACAATTGAAAAAAAGTATAAAATTTTATTCATTTTTTTCCTCCCAACATTTCCTTAATTTATTAACAAATTTATTCAATAGGAGTTACAATTTCGATATTAACCGTTCGACAGTAGACTCTACCTTCGGGCAAATCGTTGTTGTAAAGAAGTTTCGATTCTCCCAAACCACGAGCGAATTTTGTATCAACACCAAGTACTTTTGCTGTCGAGACGGCTCTTTTTTGGGAAAGTTCCAGATTCGTTCGTTCATCGCCTATTCGGTCGGTGTAGCCTTCGATTTTAACCGTTGAATTTGGTTTGATTCTCCTTTTTGCAATTTCAGCAATTTTCAAATTTTCGCCTGAAACATCCGATTGTCCAAATTCAAACAGGATTAAACTGAAACGGTCGATTTGCTTATCGGCAACTTGCTCAATTATTTTATTTTCGACGGTAACAATTTCAACTGGTAAACTGAGTGTCTTCGATTCCCATTGCTTGTTGTCCTTGTCTATAACAACAAGTTTATAAAAAAGAGGTTCATCGAGCTTTGGAACATTCTTTTGCTCATAGGCAATGTCCCACTCGATTGCCGGGGGAATATTGCCGCTCCCTTCGAATACTTTTACAATTCCTTGACTTTGTGAAGTGATGAGTTGCCATTTATCCACACCAATAGCAGAATGAACAACAGGTTTAAATCGGAAGCGAGGTGGATTAACTTCTCGTAAAGTATCTTCGACAACCAGTGGCTCGAAAATTTGTGGAATATTGGCACGAATTTCAACGCGGCGATTTTCGGCAGCACCATCGGGGTCGTTAGGATTCGATGGAATGTCGGGGAGATTTCTCGCTTCGACTTTAAGACGGTCTGGTTCTATACCCCATACATTGACTAAATAATTTTTTACCGACTCTGCTCTACGGCGAGAAAGTTCAATATTGC
>CAZPSM010000122.1:0-4573 GCA_964589125.1 uncultured Hyphomicrobiales bacterium
AATGATTATGGCACATTCTTTTGCACAAGAAAAACTCATTTTGGCATCAACTGCCTTCCTTGCTCTTTGTTTAATTGCGTCTTCCATATACGTGCTTAACGACATATTCGACTTACAATTCGACCGAAAGCATCCGAATAAGATGAAAAGACCTTTAGCCAGTGGCTCGATAACGATTGCTCAGGCTATTTTGCTTGCTGTCCTTCTATTGTATTTAGGATTATTATTATCATTTTCTATTTCAAGTCAATTCTCTGTGATTGCTATAATCTATATTCTGTTAAATCTGTTGTATTCTTTATATTTCAAAAACATCTACATAGTTGATATTTTCCTTTTAACTTTTTTCTATTCCATTAGGATATATGCTGGTGGGATTGCAACACAAACTCCTGTATCGAAATGGTTGCTTGCATTTTCGGTTTTCTTTTTCCTTTCTCTTGCTTCTTTGAAAAGATATGCCGAGGTAGTGAATTTAAACGCATTATCTACTAATATCCATTTAGATAGACCATACACTTCATCGAATTTAATTTTAACATTACTGATTGGTGTGGCTAGCGCATTTGTATCGGTTCTTGTGTTTATCCTTTATATCAATAGCGACGTTGTCGCTCAATTTTACAAGAGCCCGAAGTTCCTTTGGTTACTTGCTTTTGCCTTGCTGTATTGGCTACTTTTCCTGTGGAATCTGGCTAATAAAGGCGAAATGCACTACGACCCCATCATCGAGGCTCTTACAAATAAAATTAGTATCGTTGTTATTTGTCTTATGCTTATTATGTGGCTTTTGGCTTCAATTTTATGAAACAATACGGTTCTTGGGGCTTATTTCCCAAACAAGCACCTTCAAAAGTAGTTCAATTATGCTGGAGAAACGAAACCCCGGAAATGTCATCTTCGAGCAAAAATTTGCTCCCTTATGGTTTAGGGAAAAGTTATGGCGACGTTTGCTTGAATGAAAATGGAATCCTCATCGATTGCATAAGATTAGACCATTTTATTTATTTCGATAGACAGCAAGGTATTCTATGTTGCGAAAGCGGAGTAACGTTAAAATCGATTCTCGAACTCGTTGTTCCCTACGGTTGGTTCCTTCCAGTTGTCCCCGGGACACAATTAATCACCGTGGGGGGAGCAATAGCAAACGATGTGCATGGTAAAAATCATCATAAAAGCGGGACTTTCGGCCGTTATGTCCTTCGATTCGAACTGCTCCGTTCCAATGGGGAAAGAATCGTCTGTTCTCCAACTGCAAATACGGAACTCTACCAAGCAACTATCGGTGGGTTAGGTCTCACTGGCGTTATCCTTTGGGCAGAAATTCAACTAATGCCGATAAGAAGTCCTTTCTTAAATGTAGAATTTATAAAGTTTTCTTCGTTAGATGACTTTTTTTCAATCAACGAAGAATCCGAGCACTTCTTTGATTACACAGTTGCATGGTTGGACTTTTCAAATGGTGGCATAAATCGGGTTCGTGGAATTTTTCAGCGCGCAAATTTCATTGAAAAGAGAACTGATTTAAAAGCATCTGTTTTAAAACCTATTAAAGTTCCCTTCCCTCTTCCTTTAATCAACTATCTAAGTGTTTTCCTTTTCAATTTTCTGTATTACAACAAGCAATACGAAGAACGAAGAAGTGCCTCTATACATTTCGAAAAGTTTTTTTTTCCATTGGACAGCATTTACAATTGGAATTATATTTATGGCAGAAATGGTTTCTTGCAATATCAATTTGTGGTTCCATTTAAAGATGGACAAGCAACACTTGTGAATTTCATCAATACTTGTAAGAAGTTGAACTTGTATTCTTTCCTTACCGTGCTCAAAACATTTGGCAAGATTCCTTCGCCCGGATTGTTATCGTTTCCTATGGAAGGAATTACAATGGCAGTCGATTTCCCGCTCGAGCCGAAGATTTTTAAAAAGCTCGAAATACTCGATAAAATCATACAAGATAGCGGTGGTAGGCTTTACCCCGCTAAGGATGCAAGAATGAGTTCAAACTTTTTCCTATCGTCTTATCCAAACCTCGAAAAATTTGTTTTATATAAAGACGAAAAATTTTCCTCCTCTTTTTGGCGAAGAGTAACAAAGAATTTATAGTCCTAATTAATTCAATAGTTTAATAAATTACAACTTTTTAGTTAATTTTGAAGTTTGGACAAACTAATAATAAATAAAAATGAATAAGATAATTGAAGCTCGTTTTATTGCTCCCGATATTAAGTTATTTCGTATCGAAGCCCCTAAAATTGCAGAAAAACGGAAACCCGGTCAGTTTGTCGTTGTAAGGGTTGATGATTTAGGCGAACGTATCCCATTGACCATTGCCGACTCGAACAGCGATGAGGGAACAATTACCATTATTGTTCAAGGTGTTGGTAAAACAACGAAGCAACTCAATTTGCTCAACGAAGGCGAATATATCCACGATGTTGTGGGGCCACTCGGAAAGCCATCCGAAATTGAATATTATGGAACAGCAATAAGTATCGGAGGGGGGGTTGGAACAGCCATTGCTTTCCCTACAGCCAAGGCATTGAAAGAAGCGGGGAACTACGTGATTGGGATTATCGGGGGACGAAGCAAGGAATTTGTTATCCTTGAAGATGAAATGCGAATGTTTTGCGACGAACTATATCCAACTACCGATGATGGTTCATACGGGTTCCACGGCTTTGTTACCCACAAACTTCAACAATTAATAGACGAAGGTCGAAAAATTGATTTCGTGCTTGCAATTGGTCCAATACCTATGATGAAAGCAGTTGCAGAAGTTACAAGACCCTACGGCATCAAAACCGTTGTAAGTTTAAATCCGATAATGGTCGATGCAACTGGAATGTGTGGCGGTTGCCGTGTAAATGTCGATAATAAAACAGTTTTTGCTTGTGTCGATGGACCCGAATTTGACGCACACAAGGTAGATTTCGACTTACTTATCAAGCGAAATAGGATGTATTTGGAGCATGAACGGAGGTCGCTCGAAAATTTCCTATGTCGAATCGATGTTATGGCAAACAAATTGGAACACGAAAATGCCCGAGCTTAGCAACAAAGATAGAATGAAAATCCCAAGGCAGTCTATGCCCGAACAGCCCCCGAAGATTCGGATTGGTAACTTCGAAGAAGTTAATTACGGTTATACGATTGAATTGGCTCGCGAAGAAGCCGAGCGCTGCTTGCGCTGCAAGAAACCAGTTTGCGTCGAAGGCTGTCCCGTTGCAGTCAAGATTCCAGATTTTATTAAAATGGTTGCCGAAGGAAGGTATCGAGAGGCAGCGGAAATATTGAAAGAAGATAATGCTTTGCCGGCTATTTGCGGAAGGGTTTGCCCCCAAGAAGAGCAATGCGAAAAAGTATGTGTTGTTGGAAAGAAAAATGAACCTGTTGCAATTGGTCACCTTGAACGTTTCGTCGCCGATTGGGAACGAAAGAATGTCCCATTCCATATGCCCCCGATGAAACCCAAAACAGGCAAAAAAGTTGCGATAGTCGGTGGAGGACCAGCGGGTTTAAGTTGCGCCGGGGATTTAATTCGTATGGGACACGATGTAACGGTTTTCGAGGCTCTACACGAAATCGGTGGCGTTTTGATATATGGAATCCCCGAGTTCCGATTGCCAAAGGAAATTGTTCGTGCCGAAGTTGGATATTTGGAAAAACTTGGGGTAAAATTTCAAACCAACTACGTTATCGGTTTAACAGAAACTATCGACGAACTGCTCGGAAGGTTCGATGCTGTATTTGTTGGCGTTGGTGCTGGTTTGCCGTATTTTCTGAATATACCCGGTGAAAACCTTCTTGGTGTTTATTCTGCAAATGAATTCCTAACGCGCGTAAATTTAATGAAGGCATATAAGTTCCCCGATGCAGATACCCCGATTATGGACGTCCGAAACAAAACCGTTGCTGTCTTTGGCGGTGGTAATACCGCAATGGATGCAGTCCGCACATCTTTAAGGCTTGGAGCAAAGCGAGCAATGATTATTTACCGTCGAACCGAAGCAGAAATGCCAGCGCGTATCGAGGAAATCAAACACGCCAAAGAAGAAGGTGTCGAATTTGTTTTCCTTTCTGCTCCATTAGAGTTCTTGGGAAACGGCGATGGCTGGCTCGAAGCCGTTAAACTTCAAAAAATGCAACTCGGCGAGCCAGATTCCTCCGGACGACGCCGACCAATCCCAATCGATGGCGCTGTCGAAACAATTCCACTCGATACAGCCATAATCGCAATCGGTAATGGGTCGAATCCAATTATCAGCAAAACAACACCCGACTTGAAAGTGAACAAATGGGGAAACATCCTTGTCGATGCCGAAACTATGAAAACAAGTAAGAAAGGGGTTTTTGCAGGTGGCGACATCGTTACCGGTGGAGCAACCGTTATCCTTGCAATGGGTGCCGGACGCAAAGCAGCCAAAGCCATCGATGAATATCTGAAAAATCCCGATATATGGTAACAAGTAACGAGGGGCTTCAGCCCCTCGTTTTACCCCTTTGTTCAAAATTTTGCAAATTGACCCTTGCTTTGCATCGCATACAATTTCCAAATTCTTTTATTAAT
>CAZPSM010000123.1:0-4117 GCA_964589125.1 uncultured Hyphomicrobiales bacterium
TTTCCAGAGTTTACCGGAACTTTTTTTTTTTTTTTCGAAACAAGAAAGAAATTTATTTGCAATGGCTCATTAGTTCGATACTCCAACACTTTACCTTGCAAAAGTACAACCGTCCCTTGTCCTTTTTGCGCAAGAACACCCCACCCTATCAACCCAAAAACTAAAATAAACAAAGCTACTTTTTTCATCAATCTTTAAACAATGGCTTTTCTCAAAAAAAGGAATGCCTTTACAATAGCCAATCCAAATTAGCGATTCTTCTTCTTATGGCGATTTTTTCTCAATCTTTTTTTTCTTTTGTGCGTTGCCATTTTATGGCGTTTACGCTTTCTTCCACAGGGCATAGACAAACCTTAATTTTTTAAACAGTAAATTAATTATATATTGTTGTTCATATTGTCGTTTACTTTTTTCAGGAACTCTGGCGATGGTTTAAACACTGGAGCAAAACGCCTATCTAAAGGTATTGCATCGCCGGTTTTAGGATTGCGAGCCATTCTTGGCTTGCGTTCTTTTGCTTTAAAAACTCCAAACCCCCGAAGTTCAATTCTTTTTCCGTTAGCAATAGCATTGACTATCGTGGAAAAAACTCCATCCACTACTGCCTTTGTCTCGATTTTAGTTAAACCCGTGGCTTTCGCGATTTCATCGACAATATCTGCTTTTGTCATATTTACTCTACCTTTAATTATTGGAAAAAATCAAATAAACCATTTTAAGAAAGACAAAATTAAAAAAGAGTTCGCTAATTACAAAACATTATGAGAATAATTTTTCATTTCGTTAATTAATTGCCTTATAATCATTGATATTGTAGGTTTAATCGTTGGGTTAAAAGATATGTATGTATGTTACTACTCCATTAGCAAAAGTGAAAGAATCGCAGTGGAACTTGTTGGGTTTAATGTGTTGGATTTAGCAACCACAGATATAACCATAAAGTCCAACTTCTTATAGAATGAGATTCCTTAGAAAAATATACATTGGTTAGTTACGTCATATGTTCATTTCCTAATTCTTTGACTGACATATTTTCCAGAAAATATTTGTATATCTCGTTAAAAAATATTAATTTGCAAGTCTATAATTGTAATTTGTATGTTTAACTAATTGCCGAAAGGCCTAAATTCAAATGGAGGTTTTTTAATGACAGAAAGTCAAGTTAACGTTTCCGGAAATTTAACGGTCGAAAATCCTACCCATTTTGATACTACCACAAAATCTAAAATAACATTTTCCCCAACTTTAGAGCATTCAACGTTTGGCGGATTTGAAATCGACGACGAAACTTTTGCTAATTTACTATCACAATCTTTTAAAGAAATCAAAGAAGGGCAACTTATACGTGGGAAAATAATCCGAACTACAAAGGACGAAGTGTTTGTCGATGTTGGCTTCAAAAGCGTTGGTGTTATTCCCCGTGCTGAACTTTTAAATTCTGAAACTTTGAAAGTTGGCGACTCAATCGATGTGTTTGTCGAAAGTCTCGAAGACAACGAAGGAAGAGTATTGCTATCGAGAAAGCGTGCTGATTTTATGCGGATTTGGCAGGAAATAATCCGAATTTATGAAAATCAAGAGGTTGTCCCAGTACGTATTCTTCGCCGCATAAAAGGCGGTATGGTTGTTGACCTACTTGGGGTAGAAGCATTTCTTCCCGGCTCCCAAATCGACATTCGCCCCGTTCGTGACTTTGATTTTTGGGTAGGACAAACACTCGATGTAAAAATAGTTAAAGTCAATCATCCCAATGAAAATGTTGTAGTTAGCCATAAAGTTCTGCTCGAAGAATTATTAAAAGAACAACGCGACGCTCTTCTTTCACAGTTGGAAAAGGGGCTTGTGCTCGAAGGAGTAATTAAAGCAATTGCCGATTTTGGGGTCTTTGTAGATTTAGGTGGAGTCGATGGATTAGTTCACATTACTGACTTATCGTGGGGACGAGTTACGCATCCGAGTGAAATCGTTGAATTAGACCAAAAAGTTAAAGTTGTCGTGCTCGATTTCGATACCGATAAGAAAAGAATTTCATTAGGTATAAAACAACTTACACCTCATCCTTGGGATTCAATTGGCGATAAATATGAGAAGGGCACTAAGGTACGAGGCAAAGTTGTTAGTTTAACCGATTATGGTGCTTTTATTGAAATAGAAAAAGGAATCGAGGGATTAATTCATATCAGCGAAATGTCGTGGACACAACACGTAAAGCATCCATCTCAAGTTGTTTCATTAGGGCAAGTTGTCGAAGCAGTTGTTTTAAACATCGATAAAGAAGAGAAAAAGCTTGCACTCGGTATGAAACAACTTGAACCCGACCCATGGGAAGAACTTATGAAGAAATATCCCATCGGGTCGAGACATCGTGGCGTTGTCCGAAATATAACGAACTTTGGTGTGTTTGTCGAACTCGAACCCGGGGTCGATGGCCTCATACACATCAGCGACCTTTCTTGGACAAAGAAAATACGCCACCCCGGAGAATTTGTGAAAAAAGGGGAAGAACTCGAAGTTGTTGTACTGTCTGTTGATAAAGAGCAACGACGAATTGCACTTGGGCACAAGCAAATCGAGGAGGATCCTTGGGATTATTTCGAAGAAAAGTATAAGGTTGGAACTCAAACAGAAGGCAAAATTGAGAGAGTTATAGAAAAAGGTGTTATAGTCGAACTCCCCGACGGAGTCGATGGATTCGTCCCGGTTTCTCAGCTCTCTTTTGCACCAATAAAAGTCATAAGTGATTACTTCCATATTAATGACCGTTTACCTCTAAAAGTTGTAGAGTTCGAAAAAGAATCCAAGAAAATTGTTCTTTCAGCTGTCGAAGCGTTAAGAAATATGGACCAAGCTGCTGTCGATGCATATAATGCCGAGCATCCTGTTCCTAATGCCGATAAGGCTATTATCGATACATCAAAGAGCTACTTCGATACCTCCGAAGCTGCTGATTACGAGGGAATCGAAACTAAGACAAGACCGGAAGACCAAATCTCGAGCGTGCTATTTCCTTCATTAGCTCCATCCTACTCAACTACAAAGGAGGAGAAAGCGGAGGAACCGGCGCCCGTAACAATTTCGAAAGTAGAAGAATCTGAAATAGAAAAAACCGAGTCGAACGAAATAGAAACAATCGCCGAAGAAGAAATAGAGGAGAAATCCGAAACAAACGCAAATTCACCTACCGAAGAAGAAACCACAGATAATTCGAAGATAGAAAGCATAAACTAAGCAATTCAGGCATTCGTTTAAAACTGTCCTAATCTATAATTTAGGACAGTTTTTTATTTTAGTCTTTTGTCATAGAAATATTCCAAAGAATTTATGAATGTTTCGCTCGAAGGACTGCGGGCAATTGTTTGCGGAGCCTCGCAGGGAATGGGTAAAGCAATAGCAATCCAATTTGCTAAATCGGGTGCCTCGGTTTTTCTTATCGCAAGAAACGAGGAAAATTTAAAAAAGACTATCGCCTCTTTACCACAAAATTCCACTCAACATCATACCTATTCTTGCGTCGATATGGCTAACTTATCTAAACTTGAAACAATTATCGCAACTGCAAACAACGAATACGGGGGATTCCATATTGTAGTAAATAATACGGGGGGACCACCACCCGGCTTGCTTTATCAAAGTAAGAATAATGAATTGGAAAGTGCATTCAAACAACACATTCTATCGGCTCAGACAATTTTGAGGATAGTCTTACCTAAAATGATTGAACTTAAATATGGAAGAATCATTAATATTGTTTCTGTTGGATTGAAACAACCCATAGAAAATTTAGGTGTATCGAATACAATTCGTGGAGCAATGGGAAGCTGGGCAAAAACTCTCTCGAAGGAACTTGCTACTTATGGAATCACTATCAACAACATCCTACCCGGTTATATCAGCACTGAACGTTTGAAATATCTAATTCAAGCAAACTCTTTATCAAAAAATATCACTTATGAAGAGGAGGAAAGAAATTTCATTGAAAAGGTTCCAGTTAAACGCTTAGGTAGGCCCGAAGAAATTGGATACCTTGCAACTTTTATTGCATCGCCATTTGCAAGTTACCTAAATGGAACGAGCATACCGCTCGATGGGGGTTTCCTGAATTGTTTATAATTTATTT
>CAZPSM010000123.1:4143-4353 GCA_964589125.1 uncultured Hyphomicrobiales bacterium
GGAAATTAAAAAACTTTAACTTAAATTCGTATTGCAGCTAAATGGGGAATTTGTTTATTTTTATTGGTTAGTATTTTCTATGGTGACTGGGGAAACCAAAAGTAATTTTTTATTAACTAAAAAATTTTCTTTTCTTTTTATTATTTCTTTTCTATTTGTTATCGGAATAGTCTTTGTTTTTTCCTCTAATTGGGAGAAAAAAACAAAGAT
>CAZPSM010000124.1:0-2623 GCA_964589125.1 uncultured Hyphomicrobiales bacterium
CATAAATATTTTATTGTTTTTTCTTTGAACTAAACTTTAAGCGCAACTTCTCGATGATACTTTTGTCCTTTGACATAGCTTCGATATTTTTCTTTGCGAAAAGTGAGCTCATAGGGATTCCTAACCTCTTTGAAATTTCTAACATTTTTTCCTGCGAATTTTCTAATGGTATATTCGCAAGTTGGAGAAGCTTTCTCCTTATGAGTTCTTCTTGTTCGTGTTGTATTTGCATAGCCAATCGTGGCGAAATTTTTTGCTTCGTCGAAGATGGGGATGGTGTCGGTTCTTGCTGTACTTCTTCCAATTCAATCTTTTGCTTCGTAGCAAGTATTTCCTCGGCTAATTGCCTAATATGCTGATTAATTGGGTTAGGAGGCAAGTTCTCTTGTGTTGAAATTTCAGTTTTTGATTCTTCTGCCTTTTGATAAAGTTTAATTGCAACACCAGAATAACTATGAATCTTTTCTTGTTCGCTTTGAAATTCCGAGGCAAATTTCTCGTTCATCTGTTTAGTCCTTTGCTTTTTCCATCTTAAATATAAAGTTACAAGCATTATGCTCATAAGAATGACTGTACCGACCAAAAATATCAATACTTTGTAGAATAATGATATTGTGCTGCCTGTTTCCGACTCGTTTCCATAGTTGGTGTTGCTAATCTGTTTCTCTTGCGGAATTTCTTTCTTTCCATCTGTTAGAGTGTCTGTACTTTGACTTTCGACTAAAGGAAAAAAATCATTAACACTTTTAAAGATAGAATCTCGCAAAGTGGAATCAATTTCGATAGGATTGTAACTCAACGAAACTGTATTGCTAATGAATTTTTTTCTGTATTCCTGAAATTTGTTACTATCCCCAAGTGCTTGGCAAACTTGTGCTAAAGCAGCATAGTTATCTACAATGTCGGTTCCAAGCGTCTGTGCCTTTAAAAAGATTTCCTTTGCCTTTTGAACTTCGTTAGCCTTTAAATATATCATTCCAAGATAGTATCCAGCGTTAGCAATATTCTCGCTGAATGCTTTTTCGAAGTACAAACGAGCAGAAGCAAGATTGTCCATTAATGCAAGTTGCCCCATCCGATAGTTATCTTCTGGCGGAGAAAGCGAATTCCAATCGAACACTTCAACAACTAAAGCACGAGAATATTCAAGTGGTGTAATTGTATAACCTCGTGGGGATTTCAAAGAAATCGATAAGTCTATATTTGTCGAGCTTCTTTGAATAGAAACCTTATTAATGATTCCTTCACCCAAAAGTGTATCCGATTTCACTCGGGCAATGGCATCCTTCAATTTTATTGTAATATTAGTTTTCGTATTGTCCAATTGAGAATCGACCTCCTTTGGAATTTCGTCGAAGAAAAGAACAAGACGGTTCAAAGGACCGATTTGCATCTTATACAAAATATTAGCAGAAAAGAGCAAATGTGGTGTACCTATCAGAAGAACAAGCACCAAAAAGAGGAAACAAGCTTTGCTTAAACAATTCATATTTTTCTTAATAAAAATCAAATAAAATTAATAAAAATAAGTGAACCGGGAAAAAGTTTTCGTATTATAAATACAGAATAGCCCAGATTAGGTCTATTTAAAACTATAATGCTAGGATGTATATAATGGATTCAAGACAAAATATTTTCCACATAGTCTTTTTATAATTGACCGAAAATTTCTAAATTGAACTTTTATTACTTCCTATTACAAGAAAATGGACATAAACAAACAGTTAATTGAAGAAAAACTCAAACGAATGTATGAACTTAAAAGAAAAGCACTCGAAGGAGGAGGGCATAAACGCATCGAAGACCAGCACAAGAAGGGCAAACTTACTGCCCGCGAAAGAATTAATTTACTTTTGGACGAAGGAAGTTTTTATGAAATCGATATGCTCGTTCATCACCATTCCAACGAGTTTGGACTGGAACGGAATGTATATTTTGGCGACGGTGTAGTAACAGGGTATGGGACTATCGGTGGACGAAAAGTTTTCGTGTTTTCACAAGATTTTACCGTGCTTGGGGGTAGTCTTGCAGCTGAACACGGAAAAAAGATTTGCAAAATAATGGATATGGCAATGAAGTTGGGTTGTCCGGTAATCGGACTTAACGACTCCGGAGGAGCGCGTGTACAAGAAGGTGTTATTTCTCTTGGGGCTTATGCCGATATTTTTTTACGCAACACATTGGCTTCCGGGGTAATCCCTCAAATTTCGGTGATTATGGGTCCTTGCGCAGGCGGTGCAGTTTATTCACCAGCAATAACCGATTTTACAATAATGGTCGAAAAAACATCTTATATGTTTGTTACCGGACCAAAAGTGGTTAAAACAGTAACACACGAAGATTTAACAGCAGAAGAACTCGGAGGAGCTGAGGTACACGCAACAAAAAGCGGTGTTGCCCATTTCACTGCAAGAAACGACCTCGAAGCAATTAAATTAGTCAAAGAATTGTTTTCCTATATCCCTTCGAATAATGCCGAAGAACCTCCTTTCGTTCCCAACGACGACCCGATAGATAGAGAAAACGAAGAATTAAACTATATCGTTCCGGCAAACCCAAACCAACCATACGATATGAAAGAAATAATTCACAAGATTGCCGACAACGGAGAATTCTTGGAGAT
>CAZPSM010000124.1:2649-4201 GCA_964589125.1 uncultured Hyphomicrobiales bacterium
AATAGTTGGTTTTATTCGACTTGGTGGAAATTCTATTGGTGTTGTAGCAAATCAACCGTCGGTTCTTGCTGGTGTTCTCGACATTAATTCTTCACGTAAAGCTGCCCGCTTCGTCCGTTTTTGCGATGCATTTAATATTCCACTTTTGGTTCTGGAAGATGTACCCGGTTTTATGCCCGGAGCAGACCAAGAATGGGGTGGTATCATTACGAATGGTGCAAAACTTCTTTATGCTTTTTGCGAGGCAACAGTTCCCAGAATTACAGTTATCACACGCAAAGCATACGGAGGTGCTTACGATGTTATGAACAGCAAACATATTCGCGGCGATTTCAATTTTGCATGGCCCACGGCTGAACTTGCAGTTATGGGTCCAAAAGGTGCAGTAGAAATTATTTTCAAAAAAGAAATTGAATCCGCTGAAAACCCAGAAAAACGCGAAGAAGAACTTATCCAAGAATTCAATAAAAAATTTGCACATCCATATATTGCCGCATCATACGGATATATCGACGATGTTATAGAACCAAAACACACAAGACGAGTTCTAATCAATGCATTTAAAATTTTGGAATCGAAAGTTGATATGAATCCACCCAAGAAACATGGGAATATACCTTTGTAATTAAATAAATGGTATAAAGATGGTTAAAACAAATCACACACTCCCTTCAGGATGCTCTGTTACTGGACATTACACGCACATTACAATTGCTATTTTGCTCGGGTTTAGTGGTGTAGTTGCATTAGCAGACACAGATCCACAATCTATAATTGTTGGAATAGGGTTAATTGCATATTCAATTGTGGGAACAATCCATAGCATAAGAGAAATAAGGAAAATTCGTAGGTACGAAGCTCTCCAACGACAACGCAAACTGGATTCGACAATCCTTGAACTTTCAATTTCGAATAAAGGATTATTAAATCCTGCAACTGTTTCGATTGCACTCGAAATTACTATCGAAGAAGCAAAACAAATTTTGGATAACTACGTAGAACGAGGTGTAGCAGAACTCGAAGTTACACAAGATGGCAAGTTGCTTTATAAATTTCCCGAACCAACTAATTAAATCTTGGAATTTTTTTCGATAGAGAATTGAAGTAATTCCAAATCAATGGCTTTTATCCCATATAAACATTACCTTAACAATTTTGGGATATATGTTGACTCTATCTACTCTATCAAATAACCGCAAGCAATTCGTTAAACCTAAAAACCAAAAGCAGAACTACTCAACTCCCCCATTCTTTAGGATTGAAACAAATATAGATTTCGTTCTATGTATCAATTGGCGAGTAATTTTATCGACCTTTTCCATTATTTCCGCAGAAAGTATGTTCGAATATTCTTCGAGCAATTGAGAACGAATATATTCAAACTTTTCGGCATAAGGTTCAAAAATGTCGTTTTTTGCGGACTCTTGCCAACTAAGAAAAGCATCTATTTCTTGTTCAAAAATTTTTTCGCAAAGTGGCAAGTCTTTGAGTTTAACACTATTTTCTCTTTCAAGGTATTGCTTTAATGTTTCAATATTATAGCAGAGAATTT
>CAZPSM010000125.1:0-1847 GCA_964589125.1 uncultured Hyphomicrobiales bacterium
AAAGACGCGATTGTAAAAATCAAGTTCGAAGATAAAGAAATACAACTTGTTTTTCGCGATACCGGAAACATCGACAGCAAAGCATACTATTTCCCCGATACATCGCTAAAAATTCAACCGAATACAACTTACCACCTTGAAATATTAACTTCGGATGGTGTTAAAATTACTGGCACAACTACAACGCCCCAGCGGTTCGAGTGGGTCGAAAAGCCGCCCGATACACTCTATTATCCGAAGGACTCGGTGAACTTTTCGGACGGCAAAATCCATAAAATAAAATGGTCTTCTGTTCCCGGAACCTTGCTTTATTTAGCAATGTATAAATGTTTGGACACAGCAGACTACGGCAAATATCTGACACCACCAACAGAAGAGAAAAACCGTAGGACTTATCATCCACATACCGAAGAACCCGAAATGGATTATACCGATGTAACCACTTGGGATGGCGTTGCAAACATAGAATATCCGATTATGTGGATAATGTTCAAATGGTACGGCAAGTATCGGATAGTAATATATGCGCCCGATTTCAATTATTTACGATGGGTTTTGCAATACTTCCGAACTCAGCAAATAAATCCTTTGCTTTCGAGTGTGAACAATGCCATTGGGGTCTTCGGTTCGGCAAGCAAAATCGAAGCGGAATTATTTTTAATGAAAACTCAGCCTTGAAAAGTAACAAAGGGGATTGCATATCTTTTATACTTATACAGAAAACAAAATTAGTATAAGACACCTTTCGGGCATCGGGTTGTGGAATAAGTAATATGTAATTCTGGATTCAGTTCCAAAAAATAGAATGGAGTTCAGAATAGCAAAGCAAGAAGGTTCGAAATAGAAAATGGAGAATGAAACCAAAGAATTCTTCTTCGTATTATTTGCAAACGAAACTGTTATTTGTTATTTAAAATCTTTATCGATAATATTTTTATTGGGGTTTTTGGTGTGCCGTCGCTGGAATCGAATTTGTATGGAATAATCTCTTGTTTTTCAATTTGTTCGACTACGTCCATACCTTCGACCACTTTCCCAAAAATTGAATACTTCTTTTCTAAATACTGTGCTTCGTCGAGGCAGATAAAGAACTGACTTAGGTTTTTATTCGGACCACTATTAGCCATTGCAACAGTGCCATAAGTATATCCTGTTCGGTAGATATATGTATTTGGATTCAATTCATCGGCAAAATACCCTCCGTAGATACTTTTGCCTCCTTTCCCCCATTCGTCTTTTTTCGAAAGGAAGCGAGTATTTCCATCGCCCATTTGAATTAAGAAATTTTTAGCAATACGATGTATCAAAGTTTGGTTGAAATATCCACTTCGAGCAAGTTTCACAAAGTTGTTCACTGTTTTAGGCGCGTCTTGCCCAAAAAGTGCAATTGTAAAACTTCCAAGTGTGGTATTAACAACAGCATAATGAGTAATCTGAACTGAATCCGGGTTAATTTGTATATCGAACTTGAGTTTTTTAATATCAACAGCCTGCTTTTTCGAGATAATACCGGAATCTATAGAGTTTTCAAAGTATTGGCTATCCCTGTCTATTTTAGTTCTTTCTTTCTTACAACCAAAAGTAATAAGAAGCAAAAAGGAAATAAATGTTAAAAAAAACACTCTCATCTTAAATAAGTTAATAAAAACAAACCCAAGCAAATCCTATAAACGATAAAAATCAATGTTGATTTAGTTTTCAAAAAATTCAGAAGAAAAGCAATAGCGATGTATCCAGAAATAAACGAAGTTACAACTCCAATCGCAAGGAAAAGTAGGTTATCGCCCGAAAAAAAAGAAATCGATTTAACCAATTCATAGATTCCGCTCACTAAAATCGCCGGGATA
>CAZPSM010000125.1:1871-4094 GCA_964589125.1 uncultured Hyphomicrobiales bacterium
CTCAAAAGGAAAGAGAAACGCGCTGCGGTAGAACGCTCCAAGCCCGCAAATAAACCTGCGGTTATTGTTGCACCTGAACGGGAAACCCCGGGAACTAAGGCAAAACACTGTGCCAAGCCAATTGCCAAAGCGTCCTTTAAACCAATATCTTCTAACCCTTTCGATTTGCGAGTAACCTTTTCGGCAACCAACAAAATAATAGCAACAGAAATAAGTGCTAAAGCAATAAGAGTTCCATCTTTCGTTGCTTCACTTTCAATTAAATTATGCAATAGGTATCCGACGACAAAAATTGGAATTGAACCAAGAACGATTAGCCATCCCAAACGGGAGTGTAAACTTTGACTTGAGTACCTATTTATTTTTAACGTAAAGTTCTCTTTAATAAAACTCGATGATATTGTTCGTAAATCTTTTTTAAAATAAAAGAACAAAGAGAGAAGGGTTCCCAATTGAAGCACAGCCATAAATGCAGTCCAATTCTGTGGGTTTTTCAACATTTCGAGGTTGAATAGTTTTGCAATAATGGTCATATGTGCAGTGCTGCTAATCGGAAGGAATTCGGTTAGCCCTTGAATAATTCCAATAATAATCGCGTAGATAATATCCATTTATCAAAGTATTAAACTAAAAAACCACAAAAATAAATCTTTAAATTAATTTTTTAATCTCTGGAATATGAAAAACTTTAAGTAATTGGTTTCGGGCATCGATGCTGATATCGGATGGTCAGGCGATTGGCTACCACGATAAATTAGTTTCAATCCAACACTCTGAGCAAATGCCACCCTTTTAATTAACTGCAAAAAAGTGTCTTCATCGATATGCATTGAACAACTTGCTGTTGCAAGAAAGCCATATTCATTCAAAACTCTTAATGCATATTTGTTAATTTGTGCATATCCCAGCAATGCTTGTTTAACCGACTTTTTACTTTTAGCGAAGGAAGGGGGGTCGAGCACTACAATATCCCATTTCCTATTGCTTTTAAATGATTTTTTTAGAAACTCCAAAACATCAGATTCTATAAGTTCATAATTTTTAAATCCATTCATTTCAAAGTTCAATTTCGCTCGTTCAAGTGCTGTTCCGGAAATATCGACGCAAGTTACTTGCTTAGCTTTTCCGAAGGCACAATTTAATCCGAAAGCACCATAATTGGTGTAACAATCGAGCACATCCATATTCGCTGAAAGGTTTCGTAGGAATTTTCTATTTAGTCGATGGTCCAAAAAAAGACCGGTCTTTTGTGAATCTAATAGATTAACCCTATATTTGATTCCACTTTCTAATATCTCGATTTCGCTTGGGACTTCTCCATACGCCACTTGCTGATATTCATCTAGATATTCCAATTTTCTGAAATAGGAAATATTTTTGACTAAAATACCTTTTGTATTAGGAAAAAGTTCAACGAGACGGTTCACAACTATATCGAGTAAGTTTTCCATCCCGGCTGAATTAGTTTGGATAACAAAATAGTAGCCATATTTATCCACAATAAGGCCTGGTAGAAAATCGGATTCAGAATAAACTAAACGATAGCATTCTTCATCGGGGAAAATTTTTTCCCGAAGTTTCTTTGCTTCGAATATTCTCGCTTTAAGAATATCGCCGAAATTAGATTGCTCTGAACATTTAAGCAACCTAATTGCAATAAGACTATGAGGGTTGTAGAAACCAATTCCTAATGATAATCCGCCTTTATCGACTACCTTAACTATTTCGCCTTTTTGCAACTTAGGAATGCTTTCCAACTCGTTACTGAAAATCCAAAGATGTCCTTCAGCAACTCTTTTAGGAATTTTCGTTTTCAATCTTATTTGTTCCATTTCCAAGACTATTTGGTTCAATTTTCGACGGGATTAAATGGATGTGTTCGCGGAAAAGGAAGATTCCACCAACAATTACTTGGGAAAAATAGTTTACAGCGTGAGTTACTGTTGCATAGGCAAGTGATTCTTCGGGACTTATTCCATAAAGGCGATAAAGCGCATTTTGAATCAAAAAGTGGTAAAGTCCAATCGCCCCCGGGGTAGGTGCGACTGTATATCCGATGCCGGAAATCACAATCAAAAGAATTGCATCGTCGAAGCCAAGATTATAGGTACTCGCGAAGCTGAACGAAAAGAACATCATATAAAGTGGTAACGTATATAAGAACCAGATAAACAGCGATTCGATACTCAGTTGGAAATATTGTTTGGGTCTTTTGATTACAGT
>CAZPSM010000126.1:0-3893 GCA_964589125.1 uncultured Hyphomicrobiales bacterium
GAGCGATTGAACTCCCAACCACGTTAACAATTCCAAGAACAGTAGCGTTTTTTTGCTTTGCTTCTTGAACAGCAGCAAGAGTATCGGCTGTTTCCCCACTTTGTGAAATTGCAAAGACAATATCGTTGGAACGTATAATTGGATTACGGTAGCGGAACTCGGAAGCATATTCGACTTCAACTGGTATCTCGCAAATATTTTCGAGCATATATTCTCCAACCAAACCGGCATGCCAAGATGTTCCACACCCGGTTATGATTATTCTATCTGCATTGCGTAACTTGTCTAATGCGGGGAGCAATCCCCCGAGTCGGGCTTCACCTTCTTTGACTAAGAGTCGTCCACGACAGGCATCTCGGATAGTTTGTGGTTGTTCGAAAATTTCCTTCAGCATAAAATGTTCGAAACCACCTTTTTCGATTTTGCTCAAGTCGAAATCAACGAGGTGAATTGTATTGTTTGTAAGCACATTGTCGATAGTTTTGGTGCTATACCCATCGCGAGTAATAGTAATGAGTTCGTTATCGGAAAGGTAGATTACTTGCCGTGTGTGTTGAATAATCGCAGAAGCGTCGGAAGCAACAATGTATTCACCTTCGCCGATACCGAAAATCATTGGGCTACCGCGTCGGGCAGCAATGATTTTATCGGGCTCATATGTCGAAAGAATAGCAACTCCAAAAGTTCCTTGAACTTCGGAAAGCGAATAACGAACAGCCTTTTCTAAATCGTTAAACTGCTTGTAGAAGTAACCAATTAAAACAGCAAGGACTTCTGTGTCGGTTGCCGAAACAAATGTGTAACCCTTTCCAAGCAACATTTGTTTCAAAGTTGCATAATTTTCGATAATACCATTGTGGACAATGGAAATATTGCCAGAATTGTCGTGATGCGGGTGAGCATTAATGTCGCTTGGTTCGCCGTGTGTTGCCCAACGTGTATGGGCAATACCGATTGTTGAATCAAATTTGTATCCATTCAACGAGTGAATTAAATCGGCGACTTTCCCTTGTTTCTTGAACGTTCTGATACGCCCGTTTTCGATAATTGAAAGCCCCGCAGAATCGTAACCCCGATACTCAAGACGTTGGAGACCATTGATTAATACATTCGTGGCGTTACTTTTACCAATATACCCTACTATTCCACACATTACAACTGCTTAAGTTAATTTTTAAAATTTTCAAAATGTAGAAAACTAAATTAACGTAATTTTAGTGAATTTATTCACAACACTTTGCAATTTTCATTTTTTCAGTATTTTTCATTTTTTAAAACTTCGATATCGAATAATTTTGGAACGTTTGCCTTTTCTGAAAATGTTGTTTTTTATCATTCCGGGGCTAATCACTGGAATTGTAGTGGGGCAAACTTTTACTTTAGTTATTCTTGCTATTGTTGTAACAATGATTATTGCCTCATTGTTATTCAAAAAAACAGGAATTACTTTCGTTGCGTCTGTTTTCGGATGTGGCTTGTTGGCTTCGATGTATTTTCTACATTGGCAGGAAGTCCCTTCCACAAATTCGTTTACAAGTGTGAAAAGTATGCTATTTGGAACTGTAACCAACGTATATTCCAGCGATGGCAATTATTTTCGAGTGAGAGTCGAAGGAGATATGTATTTGTCCAGCAAGAAATATACCAAAACAACCATTCTGCTTTCGGCATCTGCCACCGACGAGAGCCTTCCACGATTTTCCGAAGGGGACATAATTCTTTGTTTCGCAGGCGTACGCCCACCACGTAAACCATCGCTACCGACAGACATCGACGAACCGAGAATTGCTCGACTCGAGGAGGTCCAGTTATTCGGGAAGACATCCACAAACAAAATCATAAAACAATGGGCGAACCCGACTGCATTCTATTCTTTTCAAATTAAAGTTAGAAATTATTTAAAAACAAAGGTTGAAGAAATTTTTTCGGAAAGGAATGCTGGAATCTTTCTTGCTGTGCTTCTTGGAGATAGAAGCAAACTTAATCCGGAAACACGACTTATATTTGCAACGACGGGAATTTCCCATATCCTTGCTTTAAGCGGGTTTCATATCGGGATTATTATTGTAATTGTCCTTTCCCTTTTCAGTTTTGCAAAGAATAAATGGCTCCGGCTATGCCTTATCTTAATTTTCCTTGTGATATATCTTGTTGCAATCGGAAGTCCACCTTCGGCTGTTCGAGCTTCGGTAATGGCACTTGCCTTTCTTTATGCCCAGAACCTCGAACGGAAGACAGAACTTTTGAACCTATTGGCTTTCCTCCTAATCTGCATCTTACTTTTTGAACCTTCGATGCTATTTTCAATTGGTTTCCAGTTGTCCTTTCTTGCTGTTCTTTCGATAGCCCTTTTCGGGAAACAAACAGATACGTTTCTTTGGAAATTGTTCCCATCGAACGTTTGGGTGGTAAGGGCTATTCGCTCGCTAATTAGCATAACAATTTCTGCCCAAATTCTTACGGCTCCCGCCGTTGCATACTATTTTGGATATTTTACCTTTATATCCTTTCTTGCCAATGTTGTTATTGTTCCGTTGTTTATTATTGCAATAATATATGGTTTTGCTGCTTTGATTATATCATTTTTTTCGGTAGTAATCGCTAAAGCAATTGGCTTTTCTGCCGATTTTTTAATTGACACAGCCAATATTATTGCCCAATGGTTAGCAAATCAATTATCGGGCTTAGTCATCCATAGCAATGAACTTTTGTTGTTATCCCTATTGATTACACTGACAATATTGTTTATAATCTATTCAAGGTCAAGGTTGGATTTCCTTTTGCGTTCTGCTGTTGGAATGGTAATAATCTTAACTTTAATCTATCAATTCCAGAAAATTCCTTCGCCGCAAGTCCAGTTCTATCCGCGTGCAAAGTATGTAGCGATATTTGCTGCGGGTTCCGAGCGCGTTGTTTGCTTGTTGCTCGACCGCAAGCCACATCTCCGCCCTTCACGCGATGTAGCAATGGAGCGACTCCTTTCAAGTCTAAGCGGGAAATTGAAAATCGGGGTCTCTGGCAATGTTGGGATTGCAATTGTCGACGAAGTTGCCCAACACCGAACAATTGATGTATTTGAAACTTCGTCTAATTTACAACGAGCATTGTTCCAAATACTATTCCAAGGAAAGAATTTTTTTAAAATAAATGAATATATGGAATGGAAATAGAAATCTTGCATCCAACAATTTTTCCAAAAGAACAAATAATTTCGGGAGTTACAACAAAAAACAGCCAATTCGAACCCAATGGTTTAACCTTCGGTGTGTCGAAGTATGTATCCAAAGACGTTGTAAAGCAGAACATTAAATATCTTGCTGACTATCTAAACGTTGGTACTTCGGACGTGAAATTTCTACATCAAACCCATAGCGACAAAATCTGGGTTGTCGAAAAGAACTTCCAAAATGCTTATGGAGACGCAATGGTTACAGCGGCAAAGGGAATAATTTTGGCTGTTAAAATTGCCGATTGTGCTGGTATTTTGCTATACGACCCGATAAAGGAAGTAGTAGCAGTGGTTCATTCCGGTTGGCGAGGCTCGAGCAAAAGGATACTACCCCAAACCGTTGAACTTATGATTAAAAGGTTCGCAACAAGCCCGCAAGACTTGCTTGTTTATGTTTCTCCATTGGCTTCTGGAAAACGGTATGAAGTCGGGAAAGAAGTTGCTCAATTGTTCCCCCGCTCAATTTACACAAATTCCGATGGAAGATACTTTTTCGACAACAGGCGAGAAATCCTTTTCCAACTCGATGAGGCTGGGATTCCCCGCAACAACATTGAAACCTCTGAACTTTGTACAATCGAAGCTCTCAACTTACATTCCTACCGCCGTGAAGGGGAACACTCTGGTAGAATGGCAGCATTTATTGGGATGAGGAGGTGAGGGG
>CAZPSM010000127.1:0-3860 GCA_964589125.1 uncultured Hyphomicrobiales bacterium
TAATTTCCGCTTTTTTTACCGCTTTTTATATGTTCCGTTTGCTTTACCTCGTATTTTTCGGCAAGGAACGTTTCGATTCCCATCATCTTCATCCACACGAAGCACCAAAAGTTATGACAATTCCTTTACAAATCCTTGCATTCCTTTCTGCATTTGGAGGCTTCCTTGGAATTCCCTATGCCTTAGGTTTTTGGGCTGGAAGAAAATCGAACCTAATAGAAAGTTGGCTTGAACCTGTTTTCGCCGATGCACATAAAATTTTCTCATCTAATATAGGAGTTCACTATCATATTTCTAATCATATTGAGTTTCAAGAATATTTATTTATGATTCTTTCTATTGTTGTTGCTCTTGGAGGAATATTGCTCGCGAATAAATTCTATTCGGACGAGCAATGGGCTGTTCCTCGAAGACTCTCAGCAGGTTTTAAATCGCTATACAACACTTTGTATAATAAATATTTTATCGATGAGTTTTATTTCTATGTAATTGCAGACCCAATAATCAATGTATCGCAAAAATTTTTGTGGAAATTTGTAGATACAAAAATTATCGATGGAATTGTTAATGGCTCTGCGGTAGTAACAATTCAAATAAGCGAAGTCCTTCGGAAAATCCAAACGGGAGTAGTTCAAAATTATGCACTGGTAATGTTTGCGGGAATTATTTTTTTCATTCTTTATATGCTTTTAGGATTGTAGTTTGTTTAACTTTAAACATTAACGATGGAAATTATATTTGCTATTTTAGGGTTACCTCTTCTCGGTTCAATCATCCTTTTGTTCGTTAATCGAAACAATAAAAAGTTTATACAATTCTTTTCTTTTGTTATTTCGGTTTTATCTTTCCTTGTATCGTTGCTTCTTTTAGCCCAATTTGATTACAATAATCCCGACTTTCAATTTTATTCCGAAAGTATTTGGATAAGCAAGCTCGATGTCGGATTTCGAGTTGGAGTCGATGGAATAAGTATCCTTTTGGTGATGTTAACAACATTTATAAGTCCAATTACTTTCCTTTCATCTTTCTCTGCAATTGAAAAAAGAGAAAAAGAATATTATATACTTCTTTTGATCCTACAATTTGCAATGACCGGAGTTTTTGTTTCACTCGACCTATTTCTTTTTTATATCTTCTGGGAACTGATTTTGATACCAATGTATTTTATAATTGGTTTGTGGGGCGGAAAAAATCGTATTTATGCATCCGTAAAATTTTTTATTTATACGGTTGTTGGTTCATTGTTTATGCTAATTGCAATTGTTTGGCTTGGACTCTACGTTGGTGGAAACATTCTTCAAACTTCAAGTGGTTTTACTGCTAACTTCGTCCAAATCCGACAGGTTCTTGCAGCTCACCCAATCCCATTCGAAATTGAAAAATGGCTATTTTTAGCTTTTGCACTATCTTTTTGTATCAAGGTTCCTTTGTTTCCTTTCCATACCTGGTTGCCAGATGCACATACCGAAGCTCCAACACCGGGCTCGGTTATTCTTGCTGGTATTCTTTTGAAATTAGGCACTTATGGTCTGATTCGTTTTAATATTGAGTTATTCACACAATCTGCGATTTTTTATGCCCCATACATTTCGTTTCTTGCAGTGGTAGGAATAATTTATGGTGCGTTAGTTTCTGCTGTTCAAACTGATGTTAAGCGATTGGTGGCATTTTCTTCGGTCAGTCACTTAGGCTTTGTAGTGCTTGGAATTTTTTCTATAACTGTCGAAGGCATCCAAGGAGCAATCATTCAAATGGTAAATCATGGCCTTTCGACAGGTATGCTGTTTCTTGCTGTTGGAATTCTATACGAGCGACGTCACACAAGGGAAATTGTTGATTATGGTGGGATTGCACGAGTTATGCCAGCATTTACTGTGCTTTTTGGAATAGCTATGCTTGCTTCGGTGGGTCTGCCGGGTTTGAACGGCTTTATAGGCGAATTTCTTTCTTTGCTCGGGGCTTTTAAGTCGCCAATCCTTGATTCCTATGCCTATTCAATATTTGCTGCAACTGGTGTGATTTTTGCGGCTGTTTATCTTCTCGTTATGTTTCAAAAAGTAATGTTTGGGACTATAACACAACCACAAAATCATAACTTGAAAGACTTAACGAAACGAGAGTGGGCATACCTTCTTCCAATTGTGCTCTTCATTGTTTGGATAGGTGTTTATCCAAATTTTTTCTTAAAATATTCGGAGCAAACCTCTCGCAAAGTTGTCAATCGTGTTTATGAATACAAATTTGGAACAAAACCATATACAAACTTGTTGAACTATGATTACTTAAAAAAGAAGTAAAATAAAGGTTGGACGGAACCTATGAACATTGAATTTATTGGGGCTTTACCATTAGTAACTTTAGGAGCGTTTTCAATTCTACTGTTGGTTTCCGATGGAATATGGAAATCAAAACAACTGAATTTTTATGGAACCCTTTTTGCCTTATTCTTAGCCTTTGCAGGAACTATTATTTCCATTCTGAATTACCCATTAGCATTGGGATTAGTCCCTACTGCTTTGGTTTCGAAAGGAACACTTTCCTTTGTCGGCTATTCTTATTATTTTGACTTAATTTTTATATTGGCTGGTATTTTAACTTTACTTGCTGGGAAAGATTTTATTCGCAGGGAATATAAAGAACTTAATGAATTTTACACATTAATCATACTTGCAATCTTCGGTATGTCGCTCATTGCTCATTCCAATAATTTGATAGTTTTATTTCTTGGAATCGAGACAATGTCGTTAAGTTTTTATGTCCTTGCCGGGTTTTTCCGTACGTCTAATGAGTCGGTTGAAGCCTCCATAAAATATTTTCTTCTTGGAGCATTTGCCACCGGCTTCCTTGTTTACGGTATGGCAATGGTTTACGGAGCAAGCAAATCCTTGATGATAAATGAAATTAGTGATTATATTAAGTCGGGGAATTTGCATCAATTATATTTCACAATAGGTATTGCTTTGTTATTTATCGGATTATCATTCAAGGTTGCAGCTTTTCCATTTCACCAATGGGCACCGGATGTTTACTATGGTGCTCCAACAGTCGTTGGTGGCTTTATGAGTACTGCAGGGAAATCTGCCGCAATTCTCGCTTTGTTAATTTTAGGTAAGAATTTCATTGCCCCAGGTGCCGAACTTCGCTTTGTTGGTTCTTATTCTCACAATATACAGAACATCCTTGCCTATGTATCGGCAGCAACAATGTTGGTAGGTAATTTTATCGCTCTTGTTCAGAAAAATATAAAACGAATGCTCGCATATTCTTCTGTCGCCCATGCAGGATATCTTCTTATTGGCATTGTGGCAAACAACGCAGAAGGATGGAATGGAATTGCCTTCTATTCACTTTCGTATCTTTTTATGCAATTTGGGGCATTTGCTATTGTTTCGATTAATGAACGCGAAAATGGAAAATATAATTTATACGAAGATTATAAAGGTTACGCCAAATCCCATCCATTTATCGCTGGAATTCTTTCAATCTTTATGTTGTCGCTTGCTGGAATACCTCCTTTTGCTGGCTTTTTTGGAAAATACTATCTATTTGTTTCGGCAATAAAAGCAGATTACCTCTGGCTAACTATAATTGCGGTTATTTCGTCTATAATTTCAATGTATTACTATATCGGTTTAATACTTGTTATGTACTTTAAAGAGTCTTCAGTCGAATTGAAAACAAGTTTAGGATTGCCTATTGTGGCTATTGTAATTTGTTGTTTGGGAACGTTGTTCTTTGGAATTTTCCCTCAATTAGTTTTGGATTTTACTTATCGCTTTCTTGGATAGTTCCTCTATGAAAAAGCAACAAAATATCGAATATTGGCGGGATATATTTGTTCTGTCGCTTTTATTTTTCAT
>CAZPSM010000128.1:0-3859 GCA_964589125.1 uncultured Hyphomicrobiales bacterium
CAACAGATTTCAGCACTATCCCTTTTTTTCCTAACGGTGGTAAAAGTTCACCATTACGTTTTATGATTACTCCCCCAGCGTTACCAATAGTGAATTTAAAAAAATTCATTGCTTTCCAAGTTTTAACTTTTTCGGGATATAATATTGCACTTTCCGAAACTTTATTATCAATAATCATATTTATCCACACGGTATCGATCGCTTTGAATTCTAAACTCATACTATCAGTAGGAGTTGACAGGGTAGGCAATGGGGGTGTTTCTTTTGTTCCAAGTGTTATTGTGTCTCTTTTACCAGTTTGAACAGGGGGTTGTAGTTCCTCTTGGGTATAGAAAAAAGTGAAATACACTATTGCAATAATTGACAACCCAAGAGCAAGATATATAAATAGAATTGCTTTGCTTAACTGTTGAGAGCTATGTTTGATTTTCCTTCGCTTTGTTGTAATGCTAAATGTAGGTTTTCTTATTTCTTTTTCGGGCTTTGGCGAAGCAGTTTTATCAATTTGTTTCAGAGTTTCTTCTAATTGTATTTTAATTTTTTCATAGTCAATTTGTAGGTAATTTATATATTCTTTAATAAATGATTTCATATATACTGGTGGTAAAAAATCGAAATTGCCTTGTTCAATCGCTTCTAAAACATTTAAACGAATTTTGGTTGCTATGCTAACATCTTTTAAAGAAAGATTTTTTTCTTCGCGTGTATTTTTAAGTATTTCCGAAAGGTTATCCATAAAATATTAATTTTGTAATTTTATTAATGCAAAAATACAAATAAAAATGCTACCTCCGATTCACAAGTTCTTTTTTTTATTAATAGTTGCTTTTGTATTCAATTATACCTCCATTTCTTTCGCTGCTGTCGATACTTCAAAATCAAGCAATTTAAACCAATCTTATCAATATCACATTGCCGATAAACCTTTTTTTACTATAACTGGTAACAGAATAAATAGGATAACAAAAATCGAGCCAATTCCAATTGGAATTTTTCTCGGAACTTATGCTACAGTTGTTTATCTTCAACATATTGGGCAAACTCAAACAATTTGGAAGAATCGCGGTAAATTTCATATTGCAGAAGATAAGGATTATGCCCTGTATGCAGATAAGGCTGGCCATTTCTATGGGACCTTCCTTACCTCGTATGTTTTAACTCATTCTTTGCTCGAGTGTGGCTTCAATTATGGTTGGGCAACTGCAATAGGAACTTTTTTAGGTTTGGGCTATACCACTTATGTTGAAATTCTCGATGGATTCGCTGTTGAATGGGGCTTCAGTCCAAGCGATTTTTATGCAGACTTGGCTGGTAGCTTACTTTTTCTGGGATATTCTTATGTTCCGTTTGTTCAAAACCTAACGCCCAAATTTATGTATTTTCCTCCTCGATGGTTCAATTCACATTCTCGCGTTCCTTCGACAATGTTTATCGATGATTACAGTGCCCATACTTTGTGGTTATCGTTTAACGTACATAATGTGTTACCCGAAGGGTTGAAAAAGTATTGGCCTCGATGGCTGGAAATTTCTTTCGGTTATGCTGTAAGAAATTTGTGCGGTGGTACAGATTCTCGCTGTGACCCTTCGGTATCTGAACCAGTGAGTAAAAATGCATGGGGGAATCGAAAATACATTATTGCTTTGGATTACGACTTGGTTAAACTTTTGCCCGATGGTTCCCCCTTTTGGAATTGGTTAAAACAGTCTTTGAATTTTTTTAAATTACCAAGCCCTGCAATTGAATTTGGTTCACCAACCCGGTTCTATCTCTTATATCCTTTTCCATTGAGGATTGGGCAGGTTAAATTTTAATCTGACACTTTTTTCTTAAATTTAGTTTTAACAAAATCGCAAATTGAAGATTTGAAACAGGATACTTTTACGCTCGAAGGATTTGAAACTATTGTTGAAGCTCCGCTTCTCAGTTCGAGGGGAGAAAACGATAAACCTCTAATTAGTATTATAGTTCCGGTATATCAAGAAGAAAAAATTATTGAAAAAACCCTTTCATTGTATCGAAAAGAAATATTGCAAAAGTATAGTGCTGAACTAATTGTTAGCGATGGTGGAAGTTCCGATAAAACGATTGAGTTAGCAAAGAAGTTTACTCGAAAAATTGCTTTGCACCAAGGCAATTACCGACAAACTATTGCAGAAGGGCGGAACAAAGGGGCAATGCTTGCAGATGGTGATGTGTTTGTGTTTATTAATGGCGATACCCTTCCTTTTGATTTGGAAAAATTTCTTGCATTTGTTTATGAATGGGCATTATCGAAGGATTCTCCCGGAGCATTAGCGATTAAAGTTCGTGGTTTCCCAAGCGAGGAAATTCTAAAGGATAAAATATTCTACTTTTTGCATAACAATTATGTTCGTTTACTAAATGTGTTCGGTGTTGGAATGGGACGCGGGGAATGCCAGATTGTTCGGCGTGAACTTTTTGAAAGGGTTGGGGGATATAATCCTCGGATTTCTGCGGGCGAAGACTTCGATTTGTTTAGAAGATTATCGAAGCATACAAAAATTCGATTTATCGATAAGATTTGTGTTTACGAATCGCCAAGAAGATTTAGAAAATATGGCTATATTAAGACGGTCTGGAAATGGTTGCTCAATGGTTTTTTTGTAATGTTTTTTGGTCGGTCGTATTCGGACTATTGGGAGCCAATAAGATAAAAGTTGATACTTTTGGTTATGAAAAAAGCATACGGTATTTCTATTGGTGCCTCGACTATTAGTTTTGTTGGTATAGAGTATGACCAACAAAAAAATTTTGTTCCGTTTCTCATCCAATCTTTTCCTCACTCTGGCAACCCTAAAGAGGTATTCGTTAAAAAATTTAAGGAATTCAATCTACAAGGTTTACCGGTAGTTGTTACTGGAAGAAAGTTTAGAAATATCATAAATCTAAAGAATATTTCTGAACCGGAGGCTGTCGAAATAGCCTTTAAATCCTTATATCCCAACGAGAAGGACGTTTCTGCGATTGCTTCGCTTGGTAGCGAAACTTTTATTGTTTATGTTTTAGATAAAAGTGGTTTAATAGCCGACGTTATAACAAGAAATCAGTGTGCTTCAGGAACGGGTGAATTCTTTCTCCAACAAATTAAAAGGATGGATTTAGGACTCGACGATATTTCAAACTTTACTAATAATGTTAAACCTTTTAAGGTCTCGGGTCGCTGTTCGGTTTTTTGTAAGTCCGATTGTACTCACGCTTTGAACAAAGGGATTCCTAAAGAAGAAGTTCTTTCTGGCCTTGCTTTAATGATGGCAGAAAAGATTGAAGAATTGTTGAAAAAGGTTAGCGTGGGTAAAAAGTTTTTGATTGGTGGAGTAACAAAGAACCAATTAGTGATGAAGTTTGTTAAAGAAAAAATTGAAGATGTAGTTATTCCAAGAGAGGCGCAGTATTTCGAGGCATTCGGAGCTGCAATTTATGCAATGAACAATGACTCCACTTTAAACTTCAAAGAGCAAAACTTATTTAAAGACACTCAAAGTTCGTTGGTTTTTCATCTACCAACCTTTGAAGGCTTCCACCCACCTTGTAGAGTTTAAAGAGATGGAACGTGGGGTAGTCGAAGATGGCGATATTTGTATAGTAGGTTTGGATGTTGGTTCAACTACTACGAAAGGCGTGGTGCTTCGGGTAGCCGATTGTAAGATTCTTGCTTCTTCGTATGTTTATACTCTTGGTGAACCGATTAAGGCAGCCCGTAAAGTGTATTCTGAACTTTCTCGACAAATAGGGGAAAAGAAAATTCTGGATCCAACTACTATTCCTTGGGTCGAGGAGGCTTTTAAAAAGGTGAAATTGGTTCTTGCGAAACTGCAGACAGTTCAAAGTCAGCAAA
>CAZPSM010000129.1:0-3657 GCA_964589125.1 uncultured Hyphomicrobiales bacterium
ATTGTTCTTGAACGTCGTTCCCTTCGCACTTTGTATCGCAACACCAGAGACAAAACCGGTTGTCAAAGAAGGAACATTTGAAATAACAACAGTGTTGTTCACAATCTGGTTGTTCCGAGTGTAGTATCCGACGTAGCGTGGATTTAAGATTGAAGCACCACGTTCTGTGTAGAGATAAATACCAATTCGGTTTGCGGTTTGCGCAGTTGTGTTCAATCCCCAAACGATGTTATTTAATATTTTGTTATTTTCAGGGACATCGGGATAGAACACTTGTGGTGGATTAGAGAATGGATATGAATTTCGAACTTGTTCGACTTTGATACCATGAGAAGCAATCGAGGAGTTTACCCCACTGATTTCGTTTCCATCGACTAAGATTCCAATTGTATTGTAGCCATTGTATCCCGTGCGTCGGTCGCCTCCGAGAATAATACCAGCAGCATCGTATCCACTCAAACCGGAAACATTGTAAATTCTATTCTGGGCAACCTTCGAGCCTTCTTCGTGGCCAAGGAAGATACCAGCACGAAAGACATTGTAAATCGTATTATTCGAAATTTCATTGTTTTTGTTATAATATCTCTTGTAAACTGCTTCACCCTGATTGAACAATGGTCCAATACCGAGCGAAACGATACCATAACCGAATCCACTAATTTCGTTCCCCTTGATTACGTTGTTAGCATTTACCAATGTATCGAGATTGAACGAGTTGGATGTTTCGTCGTCTTTGTTTGTTGGGGCTTTACTTCGCAAAACGATGGCAGCACTATAGGTCTCGTTGCCGGGTCGAATATCGGGTTGAAATTGGAACATCGATAAAGCAGTATTGTATAAGGTCAAAGGCAACGATGCTCGACGAGAAACGTTGTTGTCGTCGAAATTAGTTATGATACAGTTTTGTATTTTAACATTCGAAGTACCATTCCCCAAATAGAATACTGAACGGAATGGACTATTTGTATTCAGGACAAACTTAATGGATTTTTGCTGTCCACCATCGAAGATTATGTAACCATCCGAATTGGCATATTTTTTTACCAAACTTGGAATTACTTCCAGAACCGGGGCATAGGAGTTCATTGGACTTGAATTTTGCCCGAACAAAATTCCAATGCCACTCCCACTGTTGAGTTTGACTGTAATGCTTCCTTTCGATAGGCTGCGCATTGTTGAAGGCTTAAAGGTAATCGTATTTTCCGGGCTTACGCCGATAATCTTTGAACTTAAATCCAGTGCAGGGAAAGGCGAGTTTACGTCGCCAACATCGTAGTAAGTATCGGTGAGTTCAAAAGTAACTGGACCGGTTAAGCCTCGCAAATATAAATCATTAAGAGCATCTTGGAAAGTTGTATAATTACGAGAACTGCCTTGATACATTGTTCCAATTGTATATGTTCCAGCCATCGCATGAACAACTTCGAAGAGTTTGCAATAAGTGTCGTTACTTTCGACGGGGTCACCCTCGGCTTTGACTGTTATACAAACCTTATATGTTCCAGCATTGGGTGGAATAAAGTTGTCGGGGAAAATGACACTCGTGATATTGTTCCTACCCGCTGGTATGTCTTGAATAATTGTACTGGTTCGGAACACTGTGTCGTATGGTGGTGTCATTTTAACCACATAGGCATAGGCAGGTGCGTCCGAGATAACACCAACACCGTTGTTTTTGAAAATTGCTCGGATGCGTAGTGGACGTCCTACAAAAACACTATCACCCGGTGTAGTTATCGCAAATGCCTCGCCTTCGATATCGTAGGCAACGTTAAATTCGAATGTTTCACCTTGTCGGGGGAAACGGTTGTTATAAGTTTCGTCGTCGTAAGGTGGAGAAGTTGGTGTTGCAGTAATGACAACTTGGTAATCTCCTACAGAACGAGGTCTAAATACCCGGAAATTAATTTGAACACCATCGCCAGTGTTTAGTGGTGGTGTGTTGGCAACGGTAGGCCAACGAACTGTATCAGTTAGTTCGGGGTTCCCATCGCGAGTTATCGTACATACTGCATAAAAAGAATCTACCTGTGAAATCCCAATATTTACAATCCTTGCTTGGACTGGGATACTAACAGAAAGTGGGTATTTCCTATCGGTTTTAGATTTGGGTGAAAGCAAAGCAGTAATAGCAAGGTCGTAATCGTTGGCTATAACAAAAGTCTTTGCGGGAATTTGTTGTACATAGTTAAAAGATGGCAATTCCATCTGTGCTTCGACTATGTATTCTCCACCTGGAATTTGGCTTCGGTTTGTAAAGAGATCCAAAGCTCCGTTTGCCCCAGCAGCAAGTCCCTTTGCATAAGGTATATAAGCAGTTGCAGGTTGCCCAAGCGGTTGCGGAGAGAAGTAGATTAATTCGTCGCTCGGGTCAATTTTTGTCCCAGTATATATGACCTTGTAATTTGGATTCCTACGCGGGTCGGCTGGAAGTGGACCCGAGATTTTATATCTTCCGTAAACTTCTGCTTGCCCCGAAATTCTATTGAAAATCATCGCTGGCTTTTGAGTGCCACCAGTTCCATCGTAAATATTACCTCGACGTAGAATTGTTCCTTCGGTAGGCCATACATCAACAAGACTCGGAAATGCGGTCAATGAAATCGTTTTGCCAGATGTTATGTACGGAGCAGTCGAAGCATTTGTATATGAAAGATTATACCGTGGAGCCGGATTTACATTGGAAAAGTGAGCAACAAATGTAGGACCCGGTTCGATATTTATATATCGGCTGTTCGAAGTTCCAACAAACCCTATCCGTGGCATATAGTAGTCACCATAGTCCCAAAGATTGTAACTACCGTAGTTCATTGAACCATAAACTATTTCGACTTTGTTCGAAGTCTCGTAAAGTTTAATTTGAAAATTCATATTAGCGCTATACGAATAATAGAAATCCATACCAAGCCATTGGAACACCATAACACGATTCGGGGCTACCCCTTGGATTTCATAACCCATACCACCGCGCACATATAAATCACGACGCATCGCTGAAATAGAAGAGTAGACATCGGTCAAGTATGTACAATAATAGCAATAATAATTATAGAAAGGATAAAGTATGAGATAACCGTTGGCACTCATATAGACGTAGGTATTGTAGTAGTTATCGTATTTGAACTGAAAAGGCAGAGAAACGGAATAAACATTGTCGTCGGCAACGTAGGCAAGAACCGTCCAGCCGGTTGACTCCTGGAAAGTTCCATTGTAAATATTGCACGTCATATCGGTAAGTAACTGCGAACGGGCTGGCGCCCCGAACATAATTAGGCTAATTAAGGCAATCAGCCCTAATTTGAATAATTTGTTGAACATAAAACCTCCAAAATTGGTGAAAAATAATAACATTTTTAATATTTATTTGCACACTCATTTGTATTACAAAATTAATTAAATTAATTGCACAATATCATCAAATTAAAAGTTACGAAATCCTTGCTTCTTTTTGGATTCTTCCCTTTTCTTCCAATACCTTAAAATTAAAAATCAACATACGATGACATACGCAAGCTTGTCATTCTGAACTGCTTCCGTTCCGCTGCACGGAACAGAAGAAGTGAAGAATCCAAAAGTCCCGTTTTCCGAAAAGCAACGGGACGAAGAATCTACCCTCGTCCATTTGAGATTCTTCGCTTCGCTCAGAATGACAGGCGA
>CAZPSM010000130.1:0-3600 GCA_964589125.1 uncultured Hyphomicrobiales bacterium
CTAATACAAAGGATGGCGCACATCCCAATTTTTTCCTGCGTCGGAGAAAATCGAGCGAAAACAAAGTTGTTCTTTGAAATATTCGAGCATTAAGCACAAAGGGAATTCGCAATTAATTTTGTTGTTTTAAAAATTTTTAAATAAATTTGTCAAACAAAAGTGGAAGTTAAGAATGAAAAAATATATAATTTTTTTGGTGTTTGTTGTTCTTTTTGCCTTTGTTGGATTGAAGGAAGCCAAAGCCGATTGCCCGCCCGGATGGGAAGAGCATTCAATAACAGCGCTGTATACTTATGATTATGGAGGCTATTATTTCAGCTGTTATTTCACAATAGTTTATTGTTGTCGCTGGAATAATGATTTAAAATCTGTTGAAAGCATTATAGACTATATTTATCCGACCAACAATAGCTATTGTTGGTTATTTATTAGAGATTGGTGGCACTTTAATAACTGGGTGCATATAACAGTGGGCGAAGCCTCTGGCGAATGTACACCTCCTTATCCACCGTGTGACGACGAAAACAATCCTTACTACGAAATTCGAATAGTTGCCCACTTATGTTGGTATTTTGAGAATTGGCAGCCATATATAGGCGATGATTATGTTTTGCGACGGGTTAGATGCGACAATGAAACTAATTACTGCCGACAAACTTGGAGGGTATGTATTGATTACAGTGTTAATCCATCGATTATTAGGCGTGAATTAATATCAAGCGAGCAATATGGACAACCAGAATGTAGTACAACCAGGCCAGAATTGCCACCTGAAGGGGACCCAAGGTGGACCCAGTATTGGATTACTAATTGTTTTGCCGAACCTTGTCAATAAGTAAAAAGAAAGGGGAGCATTTCGAATGCTCCCTTGCTTGAATTTTTTGTTTAATATATTTGAAGGAGGTTTTATGAGAAACTTTATAATAACTTTAATGTTACTTTTGGTGAATTTTTTGATTGCATTTTCCTTCGAGCAGAACGAATTTGCAGAGAATTTGGAAGTAAACCGAGTTGGTGTAAATTTCAATGGCTCGGTTTCGAATGGAAGCAGTATTCTTGTTTATGGCGACGGTGGAATCATTCTGCGGAGTATCGATGGAGGAACAACGTGGAACAAAATCGTTATTGCCGATACTTTAGATATCATTGGAATAATAAGCCAAGGTTTCTTATATTTAGGTTTGACCTCGCATCGCTGGGGAATACTTTCAATGGATAACGGTGTTAACTGGAGTCTTGTTGATATTGGGGATTATAATTTCTATCAGCTGTTACCATATCAAGGGAATGTGGTTGCTTTAACAGAAAACAAAGTTCTAATTTTACATACTTCGTTAAACAAAATCAAAGAATATACTTATAATACTGATGCAAACTATTACAAAGCAACGATTTCAGGGAACAATATCTTTTGCTCTTCTGGGTATGGCAAAATAACCGTACTTAATCTTGAAAATGATAACCAAAAAGTTCTTTCCCTATCGGATTTAGGCATTTGTTCAGATTGTCCTGTTGTTCAAAATTTAATAGCCGATTCAAAAGGTAATGTTTTCTTTGCTTTGGATCGATATCTTTTTGTGTTAGATACTAAAAATTCTACTGTCGATACTGTTGCTTTGCTTCAAAAACGGGTCGATGTATCTGCACTTAATGTATTCAACGACACAATTTATTACATTTATGCAAGGCAATTTGCAACTCCAAAAGACTCTTTATTTTTCCACAGGATAAACCCGAAAAACGGACAATATACCAGGGTTAATATTGGAGAGACCGAAGGATACATTTCTAATCTCTCTTTTACTCATCTAAATTTCCTCAAAAACGACAAAGTTATAGCTGTTGGGAAAAACCATCTCATTTATTTGTCAAACGATGGAGGAGTCCATTGGGAACTTAAATCTTTTTTAGGCCGGTATGATTATGTTAACCTCTTCGAATCTAAAGAATTACGAGCTATTGGACCTTATTCGACATTTTTCTACTCTTCAAATTTTGGGACTACTTGGCTTCCAACCCGAAGCTACTACAACGAGTTCAATAATCCTAATTTTTATATTATTAAAAACTCGCGGGGTTTTGTTTTCTTTAAAGATAAAAACAATGGAGTATGTTTTTATCCCACGAGTTATTCAAATGAAAAAAACGCGAGTTATACAACCGACGGGGGTAATATATTAAAAATCAAAAATTTAACAGAAAAGCTTAGTGGGGATTTGGAGACGTTTGCTTTGGAGTTTGAAAATAAATACTTATTTTTCCAATGGGGCTGTTTACCCTGGAATTTAGGTTGCTGGTCGAGTTTTAGGTTGTTGAACGATACTCTTGGCATTGAATGGGATAATGCAATTCGAGGAACACAAATGTTCTATGCTACAAAATATAATGATAGGATATACTCTATTGCTAAAGATTCGTCGGAACCTAACGATGTATATTCAATTTATTTCACTCAGGATAAGGGAAATAATTGGATAAAAGATTTTACCTTTAAAATTGCCCCATCAGAAAGATTAGATTGCGATAACGCTATTTTCATTGAAAGCGAAAATTCTATTTTTGCCACTTGGAGCAAAATTTTTAAGACTACAAATGACACATTCTCTGTTCAATCTTGTTATAAAATTGATTTGAAACATAAAAAAGCTCAAAAGATAATAGAGACTCGAGGTCTATCTACTCCTTATTTCGTAAAAATTAAAGATAAATATTTCTTTACTACTGCTGATCTAATTTTTCAAAATAACAAATTATCCATTATCGATAAAATGTTTGTTACCGATGATATTAATACAGATAATATTGTCTGGGATACAGTAAAGTTTAAAAGATTTTCAGTAGCAAATATTAATAATGTTATAGGAGATTCAATAATAATTTTTACTGTGGTAGATAAATTGACAAACAATTCTTCCCTATATTCTGCCAAAGTAAAAAGTGTTTCCGATGTAAAGGATGTAGTAGAAATCGAACCTATCAACTCCATCTACATTTCCCAACCTATTCCAAACCCAGCGAGGGATTTAGTCAAATTTAATGTCTATTGGGACCAAAGATACGACATTGAACATAGTGAAATAAAGGTTTACAATGTGCTTGGGGAAATAGTTTCGACGGAATCGGATTTTGAAATAATCAAAAAGAATAACTACTCGGGCGAGTTACAATGGAAAATAGGCGCACTACCATCTGGAGTTTATTACGTTATTATTACCAATGGGATTCATCATAGCACAGCTAAAGTTGTAGTAAATTGATTTTTCCAATAGTGATGCAGAATTATTTTGTTGCTTTACTATACGACGCATTTTTATGCAACGGAGCCGTATCCATTGCCAGCGCGCAGCATTGTGAAGAGTAAGATATATTGGGATGGTAGTTTCGATTTGTATCAAGCAATAGATGGAGTTTATGATGTGATGGGTAACAAAGTCGAAGGGAAGGAACGAATAACGCTCAAAGATATAGGCAAAGCAACGACAGAGTTGGCGTGGGAATGCAGTAGGATTCCCGCTGGTGTGTATTTCATTGTAGTTCGGCACAACGGACGAGCCGATACAATACCGATAATAGTGGAGTAAGAGATAGATTCTTCGCTAC
>CAZPSM010000131.1:0-3576 GCA_964589125.1 uncultured Hyphomicrobiales bacterium
TAGATTCTTCTTCCGTCCCCTTCCGTCGAACGGGACGGAATCAGAATGACATTGCTTTTCCCTCTGTCATTCTGCTTCCCTTTCCATTGTCATTCTGAGCGAAGCGAAGAATCTATCTCATTTGTCATTCTGAACATTCTCCTTTTGTCATTCTGAGCGGTAATTCTTTTAACATAAACTTATTTTATGATGCTGATTTTGAATGTTTCAATTTCAGTTTCAACCTGGACTGTCAAAATATACCAACCGATTGATGTACGCGATAGGTCGAGCGTTTCGGAATATGTCCCTGGTAAATACTCCTTCTTTTGAGTCGATAGAATCACTCTGCCCAATAAATCGTAAACGGAAAAATTTATTTGCTTTTGTCTATCTAAATTAATATTGATTTGTATCTGGTTTGTATTGCCATCTTGAATTATGGAAATCGCTTTATTTAAGTCATTTCTGGGGTTTTCCTCGACGGGGCTGTATGTAGGCACTTTCCATATTATTATAATATCTCTGTATTCCGCTAATAAGTAATTGCCATCGCTCGAAATATCAATAAGAGCATATACACTCGAAGATCCTACGAAAGGGGGTTCGTAATAGATGTCACCCAATAACCTTGCAACAATTCTGTTCCTATCATAGTCAATAATTGTAATATTCGGGTCATAAAATGAAGTAATTGCCAACCAGGGTCTATCGGGAAAAGTGCCTATTTGAGGTAAGATGGTCCGACCTTGTAGTTCCACTTCGTTGAAAATCTTTACAATTTCTTTCCGTTCGATATTTATTTGGTTAACAGGATTGTTTCCGCTGCGGAAGAAGAGGTATTTCTCGTCGTAACTAAATGCAAAAGCAAAGGATGTATCTGAGGGAAAGGAGTATTGAAACAATATATTCCCACTTTTTCCATCGGCTACGAAAAATAGCCGTTTAGTGGAAAGGGAGTTTCCTTTAATGCCAGCAACATAGCGGTTGTTTTTTGAAAACAAAAGATTTGCTTGGTTAAAAGCTCTATAGGTTAATATTAAAGCGGAATCAATTTTGTACAATACTTCCTTTGTTTTCCAGTCAACGACATACATTGTGCGATTAGTATCTATATACGATAAGTACTCTAAGTTATTAGAAAAATTAATGTAAGAGTAAAGTCCAGAGATTGGGTAATAATGGGTTTCGTTTGTATTCCCGGTAAGAATATTACCGATATAAATTGTATCGTTAGCATAATAATAAAATATACTTGTGTCTGCAAGGTATAGATATGTTCTCGCATTTCCTATATCCTTTACTTTCTCCCCGGTAATTGTGTTAAAAATCTTTGAGTCCCGCCCCACCGCCCTGGAAACAAAATAGGAACCACCAGCAACAAATTGATTTAATGAGTTAGTGGGTACAATTGTTTTATAAAACAATCTTGTTTTAACGTCCCACAACGATACCGAGCCATCGTTAACAACAAGGTATTCTTTATTATCCAATTTCAATAGGGAAATACGGGAAATTTTATTTAAACTATCAACAATCTCACCCTTGTTAAAATCCCAAAAATAGGCTGTATTTATTGCCGTTGAAATAAGTATGTTATCGTTTTCATTTAGTGTAACGTACCAAGGCTCACCAGTGTGCTCGAATGTTTTAAACTTTTCACCTGTGGCAATGTCGAAAACCTCTACCGAAGACCCATAATTATATCTTAGCAAATAATCGTCGGAATTGGAAAACACAACTCTGTGGACGTGGTAGCTAACCGAATTAATTTCCTTTTCAATTTCCTTATTTCCAAAGTTATAGATAAAAACCTTTGTTCCTGTTAGCAACGCCATTTTTTTGCCATTGTTGCTAAACTTTGCATAGTATATAAAAAGATATTTATCGATTTCCCGCTGGAAGTCGTAAACCAAGGTATCGTTTTCCAAGTCGTAAATTCTCGCATTGTAGTGGTTATCGATTACAACTACATATCTGTTATCGGGGGATATGTCGCTGGTTAGAACGGTATCGGGTTGCAATGAAAACCTTTTAAGCAACAGCTGGTTTTTAGTATCGTAAATGTCTATCCTATATCCTCTTTGGAATTCTACATACCCCAAAAATAGTCTGTTGTTCTTCTCATCGATAGCAACAAAATCTGTCCTCCGAATATCACCTATTGTCTTAGTAAATATTATATTACCATTATCCGAATCGATTAATATAACCTTAGTGTTGCTAACCAAAACTATATTTTTACTTCCCTTTGAAGTAAAAAACATATTGGGATAAGGTTTCGCATAAAGTAGTTCAAATTCAGCGCAATTGGCATTATTATTACTAACAAGTAGAAAGCAAATTGTAGCTATTGTAAACCTTATCGAGTTTCTAACCAACGACCACATAATATCCCCCAATTTTTTGTAATTACCAATATACAAAACTAATGGTTAATAATAAAATATTTTTTCAATGTTTGCCCGCTTCGTGTCTTTAGAATTAGATGATATAGACCGCTCGGATATTTCGACAAAGAAATTGCGATGTTCCTATTGCTTGCTACGGGGTCTTGTTCGTAAATCAATTCCCCCATAAAATTATAGATTTCCAAAGAAAATACTTCGTTGAGCTGTGGCAATTTGATTTCAATTTTATCATCGCTGGGATTTGGGTAAACTTGTAAGTTGGCATACTCTACAAAAGGTTGCTTGTTGGTCCCCAGCATAATAGGGGTAGGGTAAGGTGGCTCGACGTAAACGGAGCAAATATGTTCACATTCCACATCTTCGAAAGTTGGACATTCCACCTGGGGATTTTGAACAAGTCGATGGTCAATAACCAAATTATCATAAGCTCGTACTAATATTTCGTATTTATGGATACAGCATTCCCCGTTTAGGCAAAATACTCTGGAAGCTTTTCCAATTGCTCTTATGCAAGGAGGATACTTTACTTTTATAGCTGCCAGAGCATCCGTTGGTAAATCGTCCCAACGGTAGCGAGTTAAAATTTGTTTCAGGGTTTCCTCCAAACAGCGCGACAAATTATTAAATGAGGAACAGAAATTACAAGCCCTGTTTCCAGTCATCTGTTCTATGTAAATATCCCTTACCGGATTTCCATCGCATGTTCCATATCTTGTTAGAAATACTACCCTTACTGTACAATCGGGACATCCAGGCATAACAAAAAGCATTTCCCGTGTTGTATAAGGTATAGTTTCGTAGCACTCATTCCTGCAATTTGGCTCAATAGAATATACATGGGATGCTCCTATAATAATTGAAACAAGCGTTAAAAATATTAACCTTCTCATTTGAAAACTCCCAATAGAATTCAACATAATAAAATTTTTAAAAATTTGAAAGAACAAAATGATTGCGATTTAAAATCATTGTCTGCTCGAATATTTCAAAAAACTAAGATTTTTGCTCGATAACCCTCGCGCGGGAGGTAAAGGAATGCGGATTTATCTTTCGCATTAGGCGGTGCCCGGCATCTGGAACAGAACCGCTTTGTTGGACGAAACGGAACTATCGAATTGCAAAGAAGTCTTCTCCCCCCCCCCGTAAGTCATTCAATTACAATAAGTTACATAGGAATAGGGAATAA
>CAZPSM010000132.1:0-3464 GCA_964589125.1 uncultured Hyphomicrobiales bacterium
CAATCTAAATCCCTTTTTTTTTTTTTTTTTACAAGACCGAAAACGAGTATAAGGACAAAAACGAACATTTCGAAGAAAACGAACCATCCCAATCCAATACTCTTAAAATCATTGATTATGACTGCCCAAGGAAGAAGAAACACAATTTCGACATCGAACAAAAGGAATACCAAAGCAACAATATAAAATCGTACATTGAAACGAATCCAAGGCTGGCCCAATGGATCTTCCCCGCATTCGTATGTAAGTAACTTGATTGGATTAGGCTTGTGTGGGCGTATAATTGCAGATGCAATTAACCCTACTGCTACAAAAACAAAGCCCGTTATAAAAAAAAGAAGAACTATACCAAATTCACTTAGCATTTTATTTGCATTCAAAATACATTAAATTTCAAAATTAAAAAAAATATTGTTATGCTGGAACCTATGAAAATAAGTATAACTAATTTAATGATTAGGAAAGTAGAAAATCTAAAACATTTGTTTTAAATAACTTAGGAAAAATAACAAGATTTATACTGAGTAAACTTATAAATCAAACCTATTTATCGATAACTCGTTTTATTTCAAAGAAAATTAGAAATATTACAACATAATGATTACAAAAATCAATTTTTTAAGGATTCTCCTCAATAAAATCGATAAAAATTATTTTACACCTCATACGATTTTGGATTATTTGTTTTTCATAGAACAAAAATACCTATTTTTGTTATTTTTCAATAATATTATTTGTTCGGTATGAGATACTTAACTAAATCAATTGTCCTTCTTTCATTTATCAGTTTGTTTACGGATATCGCAAGCGAAATGCTTTACCCAGTGATTCCATTATATCTAAAATCCATTGGTTTTACAATTATGTTTATTGGTATCCTCGAAGGAATTGCAGAATCTATTGCTGGGTTAAGCAAAGGATACTTTGGCCAACTTTCTGATAATATTGGAAAAAGAACTCCTTTTGTCAAAATTGGATACACTCTAAGTTCTATCGCAAAACCAATGATGGGATTTTTCCCATACCCACTTTGGATTTTCTTTGCAAGGACGATGGACAGATTGGGTAAAGGAGTTAGAACATCTGCCCGTGATGCATTGCTTTCGGACGAAACGACTGGCGAAAATAAAGGTAAAGTTTTTGGATTCCATCGCTCTATGGACACTTTGGGGGCAGTAATTGGACCATTAATTGCACTCGCGTATCTACATTTTTTCCCTACTCGTTACCAAATGCTTTTTATCCTTTCATTTATACCCGGAATTATAGCTATTTCGCTTGCTATGTTGATTAAGGAAAAAAAGAAAGAACAAGGAGTTTTGCAAAAAAAAGTTGGCTTTCTCAGTTTTATTGGGTATTTGAAAAACTCGGATATACAATATAAAAAAGTCGTTTTCCCGTTGCTGATTTTCGCTTTATTTAATAGTTCTGACTTTTTTCTATTATTGAAATTGAAAGAATTTAATTATTCTGATACAACTGTTATTTTTTTCTATATCCTTTTCAATTTTTCTTATGCAATATTTTCGTTTCCCGCAGGTAAAATAGCCGATAGAATTGGATTGAAAAATGTTCTTGCCTTTGGTTTATTGGTGTTTTCGGTAGTTTATATTTCAATTAATTTAGCTCATACCTATTTTTTACACTTTCTTATTTTTACACTTTATGGTTTATTTGCTGCTTCCTCCGAGGGAATATCCAAAGCCTTAATTACAAATATTGTGCCGAAAGGTGAAACAGCAACCGCTCTTGGAACTTACAATGCATTTAGCAGCATTGCAATACTACTCGCGAGTTCAATTACTGGTGCTATATGGGCAAAGTTTGGTTCAATTACTGCGCTCGTTCTTTCCGGAATTGTTAGTCTTTTCGTTTTCTTTTATTTTGCTTTTTTGAAAATTGAAAGGAAGAAACAAACAGAATCGGTAAGATGATATACACTAATGATAACAGTTCTCTATTAAGAAGGTATCTTAATGACAAACAAAATCGAATTTGTTTGTGAAAGTTGTGGAGCTCGCTTCCCACGTTGGGCTGGTAGATGTTCAAACTGCGGCGAATGGAATACTTTGATTCAAGCAGTAGCAATAGATACGAAGCATAAGAAACGAGTTCCTTCAACAGAAGGGTTTTCTTTACAAAAACTTGATGAAATTCAAATCTCAAATTTTGAAAAAATCCCAACAAAAATAAATGAAATAGATAGAGTTCTGGGTGGTGGATTTGTTCCAAGTTCTGTGGTTCTTTTATCGGGAGACCCAGGAATCGGCAAATCTACGCTCGTTTTGCAGCTGTTAGGCAAACTACCTTTCGAATCCCTTTATCTTTCTGGCGAAGAGTCCCCGGAACAAATTAAACTACGAGGCACACGTTTAGGACTTCAAAGCAACAAAATTAGTGTTACAAACGAAACTAATCTCGAAATAATACAAGATATTATATCGAATATCGATATTCCCTTTATTGTTATCGATTCAATCCAAACGATTTTTTCCGATGAAATCAGTTCGCCACCGGGGTCAATCTTGCAAGTTCGTGAATCAACTCAAAGATTAATGAAAATTTCTAAAAAGTTGAATAAAATACTTTTCATTATCGGACACGTCAACAAAGATGGAAATATTGCTGGACCAAAAGCGCTCGAACATATAGTCGATACCGTTTTGATTCTTGAAGGCGAAAAAACATCTAATATTCGAATCCTTCGCTCGATTAAGAATAGATTTGGTTCTACGCTCGAAATTGGGCTTTTCGAAATGTCCTCTGCGGGCTTAGTCGAACTTTCGGACGTAAACAAATTATTTCTTTCCGGCTCTTCTGTCAGTAGTTCTGGAACTACCTTCACCCCGATTGTTGAAGGAGCAAGAACCATCGTTGTCGAAACACAATCATTAGTTTCGTTTACAAATTATGCTGTCCCACAAAGAAATATAAATGGCTACGACTTCAAGCGCCTCCAAATGATTTTGGCTGTATTGGATAAGAAGCTTGGACTAAATATACGCCAAAACGACATTTTTGTAAATATCACCGGTGGTGTTTATATAGACGATACTGCACTCGATTTGGGTATCGCAGCATCATTAGTTAGTTCGCTGAAAGATGAATCTATCCCAACCAATGTTGCAATATTTGGAGAAATCGGCCTTACTGGCGAGGTTCGTGCTGTTAGTCAATCTGAAAAGCGAATTTTTGAAGTCGAAAAAATGGGATTCAAAAAAATAATCTTGCCAAAGCGAGCAGTGTCACAATTAACTCGAAAATTTAAATTAGAGACAATATTCGTCGAAAAAATATCGGAAGCAATTGTAAACTTATTTGGCTAAATCTTTTTAATTTGTTAATTTTGAGATTCATCGGGGTGTAGCTCAGTTGGCTAGAGCACTACGTTCGGGACGTAGGGGCCGCTGGTTCAAGTCCAGTCACCCCGACAAATTGTTTGCTTATTCCCAGGGTTTCTTTGT
>CAZPSM010000133.1:0-3369 GCA_964589125.1 uncultured Hyphomicrobiales bacterium
ATTAGAATATTGCAATATTTAGACTTTGATGCTATCAAACAAAATCCTAAAATTTTCTTGGGATATAGCGATTTTACCTGTATATTGAATGCAATACATAAATTGACTAATATAGTTACTTTTCATGGACCACTTGGGAATTTTTACCTAGACAATTATACAGCAGAAAGTTTGAGCAAGTTAATTTTCCGAAAAAGCATAGTTAGTAATATTAACCAACGATATAGCTTCGCTCGTAATAGTGTAATTTCTAATGGAAAAGCCAGAGGCAATTTAGTTGGAGGCAATTTAGCAAGTTTAGTTTCTCTGCTTGGAACAAAATACGAAATTGATACTACGGATAAAATACTATTTTTCGAAGAAATTGATGAACATCCTTATAAAATTGATAGGATGCTTAAACAATTGGAACTTGCGGGGAAATTCGAAAATTGTCGAGGTATCATAATTGGATACATAGGGAAACTTGATGCAAAGAGGAATTTTTTCCCTGATTATTCGTTTACAACCCGTCAGGTTTTGGAAATGAATCTTGGGAAATTGGGAATCCCGGTTGTAATAAATTTGCCGTTTGGTCATAATAAAAGGTTTATGACCTTGCCTTTGGGAGTTGAAGGAGTTTTAAATACAGAGGTTCAAGAATTTTTATTAATTTTGCCTGAAGCGGTGTCTAAATTGTGAAAATTATGTTTTAAAATATATATAGGGAAAAATGTTTAGGACGTTAACACTTATGATTTTAGTATTGGTTTTGTGTAGTGTTAATCTTATAACGGGGGAACCTACCTTTTCTATTTCCGAGGTTAACGCAAGTAACTTTCCAATAATAAAATCTACTTTCATTGCCTTGGATGCTGCAGGGCAGAGTTATAAAAACCTAAGCCCAGCTGATTTCGATGTTTTTGAACGTGGCAAAAATATGAATCCGACCGTTTCTGTTGAATGTGTAGATACTTTAGTCGAGCCTGCTGTCAGTATAATCCTCATTATTGACCAAAGTCTTTCTATGCTTACCAAAAATGAGGCTGGCGAGGTTCGATGGGATTGGGTTAAGCAAGGAGCAAAAGCATTTATTCAATCAATTAACCTTAAAAATGGTACGAAAATTGGGATTATTTCTTTTGGGAGGATTGCATATACTCGTTGTTGGTTTACCGATAAAGACAGCGAGTTGATAGATTCATTGGAAAATACATATCCCGGTGGTGGAACGCTTTACGACCCACCATTCCTTGACAAGTATAATGGTGCCATCCAGATGTTTCAACGTGGTTCTGATCCCGAAAAGAGAAGAATCGTTGTCTTCTTAACCGACGGGGAGCCAAATGAACCACCCCGAACAGACTCAATAGTTAAAGAATTGCAAAAAACCAATGTTCAAGTTTATGCTATTACCCTTGCTACTCCGATGCATCCATCTCTCATAGAGATTTCAGATAAAACAGGAGGTAAAGCATACAAAGTTGATACAAAAGAGGAACTTGAAAATATTTATAAGTTTATTGCTCTCGATATTCAACGGAAACAACTTTGTAGTCTAACTTGGATTGCCGACTACGGATGCGATGAATCTGATATTATAAGAAACATTAAAATAGTTTTTAAAAGGCAAGGTGCGGTGATTGAAAGATTGTATGAAGCTCCTCGGACAAGTATAGCTAAGTTGCCAATAGACCAATCAATATATGATTTTCTCGACCCGGCTCCTAATCAAAGCAATTCTGTGGATATAACTATTACTGCGCCTACTGCCGATTATATGGTTAATGAAATTAGGATAATCCCTTCGACCTACTTTACAGTTACTTCTTGGGATGTTGGGGGTTCTGGTGGGCCACCTCCCTTTGAAATTAAAGCAGGAGAATCGCGAACAATACGAGTCCAATTCACTCAAGGAAGTGTGCGCGCCTATCGCGAAGCTACTTTGTATATTAATTCTAAGCCCTGCCCGGCACAAATCAAGTTGGTTGGCGGAATAACGCAGGTTCGAATTCTTACTCCTAATGGTGGAGAAATTTACTCGGTGTGCGATACTGTTAATATTCGTTGGGGTGGTGTTGAACCCGATAAAGCTGTGAATTTGTTCTACAGTTCCGATGGAGGCAAAACATGGAGAACTTTAGCATCGAATGTCAAAGGTCTTTCTTACCGATGGATTCCTCCATTTGGTGGAGATAAATTCAGAGTGAGAGCTACAGTTGCTCCTGCATCATCATATATTTGGGCAAAAGGTATTGGTGGCCCCGAGAATGACTTTGGAAGAAGCATTGCTGTAACCGAGGATAATTCCTATATTTATATTACTGGATTTTATTCGGGAACCATTGAATTTGAAAATAATAAGCGACTTACAAGTGTGCGAGATTATGATTTATATGTAGCAAAATATGACCGTGATGGTAATTTTATCTGGGCTCAATCTGCGGGTGGTTTTGGTATCGACACCGCCGTTGGTATATGCGTCGATAAAATTGGAAACGCTTATGTTGTTGGGACAGTCCAACAAACTGCAACGTTCGGGTCTTTTGCTCCTAATATGCCTATAGGAAACGCACCCTATTGCTTCGTAGCAAAATATCCTGCTGGTGGTTCTAATCCAATCGTTGTTCTCTTTGGGCCCAACGAAACATACAATACGTTTAAGGCTTGGGGACTAAAAATCAAATATAAGGTTAATCAGCCTCCAAACACCGATGAAATAGTAGTACTGGGTGAATATCTTAATCAGATCCAAACGACTACATATTCCTTACCAAAGGTGACCGTTCCAACAATTTTTACCGCCGTTCTTAATACGGATATGACTATAAAAGTGGTCCAAAAAGGTGGCACCGATGACGGAACATTCTCGAAAAATGTTGCCTTCGATGGGGCAGGAGATAAGTATGAAATTGGAACTTTCCAAGGCACTTTAACAAGTGGAAGTATTCAGATTACAAGCAAGGGTAAAAATGATGTATATGTTCGCCGATATGGAGGAACACCCGGTAGCGAGGATATTTCCGATACAACATTTTCAGTGCAGAGCCCTGTATGGACCTTATTGAATAACGACTTCATTTTTGGTGACTGCACACTTGGTGAAGTATTAGATTCAACAACTGTTAGCGGGTTTATTTGTAATCGTGGTAATATTGCGATTGTAATTACAAATGCCAGTTTTATAGGGATGAATAGCAATGAGTTTAGCCTGGGAATTGGACTTGTGGGCAAGCGACTTACACCGGGAGAATGCATTCCCATTGAGATTATATTTAAACCAAGCGATATTGGTCTAAGAACAGCTCAATTGGTCATAACCCCCGATTGTGGAGCCAATTTGGTTCTAAATCTGAAAGGAACTGGGGTATGTTCTGGAGAATCCAAACC
>CAZPSM010000134.1:0-3100 GCA_964589125.1 uncultured Hyphomicrobiales bacterium
CTCAGAATGACAAAGGAAGATGAAACACCTAGGTCAGTAAGTTCAACATTGACAAAAGTGCAACCACCGAAGTTTCAGAACGTAAACGATAATTTCCTAAAGCTACGATTTTAACATTCTTCTTTTTTTGGATAATCTTCAATTCTTCGCGGTCGAATCCTCCTTCGGGCCCCACAACAATAAGAATATTATTAAACCTGCCGAAATCGAGACTCAATATATTCTTCCCGCTGGGGTCGGCTACGAGCACCAAATCCCAATTTTTGAAATTTTTTGCGAGTTCCCCAAGCTTAATTGCTGGACTAATTTGGGGAAGTTTACTTCTTTGCGACTGCTTGAGTGCAGCAATTCCTTTCTTTTGTAATCTCGTTAAATCGAAAGTTTTGCGTTGCGTGTAGTTTGTAATTAAAGGATAAAATTTACTTATTCTAAGTTCTGTAGCTTTTTCGAAAGCGAATTCGAAACGTTCTTTGTTTTCCAATATGCCAAGGGCAAGAGCAATATTTTTGTCAGATTCACCCAAGTTTTCTATGTAATTATTTATTGCAATGTTGGCTTTCTCTTTGTCGAACGATTTCACATAACCAATAGCCGATAACCCTTGTCCATCAACAATTGCGACAATATCCTGTTTGTTCAAGCGAAGCGCTCTAAAGTGGCGAAATTCCTCACCTATAATTTCGGGCATTCCATAACGCAGATTCTCGTAGAAGAAAAATTCCATTACAAATTTGTAATTGACTCTAAAACGAACTTTCCATCCTTCGACAAGAAGATGAACTTTTTATGTAGCCTATCGTAATACCAAATTTCTCTTGTTATGGCATCCTTGTCTATTTCCCGACTTGTTGAAGTTGGTTTACCGTAAAGAATATAAATTTTGCCTCTTTCAGTTTTTGCTCCATCGGGTTCGTTAATGGTTTGATAATTAAAGAAAGCATAATCGACCCGGCTGTAATATACCGCCAGTGCTTCGTTAAATAGGGTAGTAGTGTCGGTGTCGAATTTCCGCCATAAATCGAAGAACTTTTGTTCCTGCTCCTCTTTTTTGGCATCCTTCAACTTATCGAACTCTTCATCGGTAAGAATATAATATGCCAAGTCGATAGCATAATTTAGGTTTCTTAAAGAGAAAGGTGGTCTATCCCAAAAAATTTCAAATTCAAAGTTCACTGTATCTTTTTTTGAACCATTAATAAACAACGTTAGGGAATATTTTTGTGGAAAAGCAAGGCTTTCCGGAATCGGAATTTCAAAAAATAAAATATCGGAACTGGCTTCTCCAGTGCTTGCTTTAATGTCGAACAATACTTTTATTTCATTTTTAGCAAAGCGAAAATTAGGCAAAGTTCTCGAAACAACATTTGCTTTTCCTTCTAAGTCAACTTTATTTCGCCATTGAAGTTTGCTTGTTTTCTCGCTTAAAGAGCTCAACTTATATTGGACGAAATCGACAATATTAAAGTAATTAGCTATTCCAACAATGATGCATTTATTTTTCGAGGCAAAATTTAAAGCGTTACCCATAATCTCGACTTTGTATGTATTCGAATCCTTGACCAAATAAATAGGATTGAGCACCAAGAAATTCCCAACTCTATTTGGTTTCAAAGGCATCTTAAATGTCTTAAGTTGAATATTGCCTTTATCGAACAAAGCTATCTCGAGATTATAGTTGTATACTTTTAATTTGGTTGAAAAAAATCCAACGACTTCGTTTGTTTCCCCAATTGCTTTCGATTGTTCTGGAACCAAAACGGTATCGAAACGACTAAATGCTTTTTGAATCACCCCTATTGAATCACGGACAGTTACGTCCACAAATCCAACGGCTCTTAACATTTCGGATTTATTGTGAAGCCTTTCAAAAGAAAGGTAACTGGTAGAATAACGATAAAAAATCATTACTTCTATTGAATCTTTCGAAGTGGATGGGAAATAGTAAACATTAGTATAAAATACTTTCTGATAATCTTTATAGAAGTTAAGTTCGAAATCCTCCGAGGCAAAAGCAAAATTGAAGGAGAAAATACTCGTAGTTAAAAAGGAAAGGATTGCAAATGATTTCAACCTCATAGGTGATTTTCCTCGATAAAATCTCTTAAAATTATGGCAGCCGATATTAAATCTTTGTTTTCTTTCTTTCTGCGTTGATTTTTCTTTTTTCCAACCTCAACCATAAGATTGACCGCTCGAACGGTCGAAAAGGACTCATCATATTCATAAACGGGAATTTTTAGTTCGTTCTTTAATTTGTTAATAAATTTGTTTAAGAAGATGAGCATTTCAGTTTCTTTCCCATCTGAACGAACTGGAACGCCTACAACAACTCCCCCAATTTTTTCTTCTTCGAGAAATTGATTCAACTCGCTCCAAAAGTTTGGGCTTGTATAGTCGAGGACTTTTCTTGGTGATACTGCAATATGCAATTCATCACAAGTCGCTAATCCAACGCGTCTTAAACCAAAATCTATTGCCGCAATCCTTTTACCTTTCAAGACAGAAACCCCCATATCAATTCCTTGTTAAATTGTTACTCGTAAGTGGTCTTTTGTTGCGCTTTTGAGCGGTAAGAAGCGGGATTATGAAAATAATTTCGGTTCCCTTACCTTTTTCGGTTCTAACTTCGAGTCGTCCCCCATGCAGTTCAACAACATGTTGCATTATCATTGTTCCAATACCCGAACCACCGGTTGTAAAATACGGCTTAAGTATTTTTTCAATCATCCCCTTATCCATTCCAGGTCCGTTGTCGTTGACGGAAAAATAACCAAAGCGAGTGTCTTTCCAATTTGCAACTTTAATCTTTCCACCACGTCCTTGGAAGGCTTTAATTGCATTTTCGATTGCATTCCGAATCGCACGAATCATCTTTGGCTTGTCGCAACTTATTGGAAAATGTTGCAAATCCAATTCGAAATCTATATTGGGAAACATCACCTCGTCGATTTCCATACGTGCTTCCATACAAAGTTCGTATGCATCAACTTCTTGCTTCACAATTTCACCGCGTCCGACTGTAACAATATCGCGAACTCGTTGCATCAGCAAACCAACCTGATGAATTATTTTTCGTTTTCGTTCTTCGTTCTTTGGAACT
>CAZPSM010000135.1:0-2584 GCA_964589125.1 uncultured Hyphomicrobiales bacterium
AGATGCAAAATATTTTCTTTGTTAATTTTCTATTGATGTTTGTTCTCATTTTTAAAATATGGTTGTATATAAAACGTTTAAATAAGTGCATAGAATCGTTTGTTTTACAAAGTATTATATGGAGAAATTAGCAAAAACTTCTGTTCCAATAAATGAGTTAATTGCACGGCGATGGAGCCCTCGTGCTTTCGACTCTGACCGAGAAGTTCCACTGGAAATGATTATTTCTTTGTGTGAAGCTGCTCGTTGGGCACCGTCTTGTGGAGCGGATGAGCCTTGGCGTTTTATTGTTTTGAATAAATTTACAGACCCGGAGTCCTATTCACTCGCTTTTGAAACACTTGATTTAGGAAATCAGAAATGGGTTAAGAATGCTCCTGTTCTTATTGCATCTATTGCCGATACGCGTTGGCGACGCGACCGCAACTCGAACAATCGTTGGAGTAAGTTCGATACGGGTGCAGCGACAATGAACATATATTTACAAAGTTTTTCTCTTGGCTTATATGCTCATCCTATGGGTGGTTTCGACGAGGAAAAACTTCGTAGTTCTTTTCACATCCCCGAAGAGTTCGAAATTATGGCGCTTGTTGCTGTTGGGTTCCCGGGCGACCCTAATCAGTTGGAATCGCCTTATTTTGAACGAGAATTCCAAGAACGGAAACGACGACCGCTCGAAGATAATTTTTATTATTCCGAGTGGAATAACCCAATAACCAATTTGTTGAAAATTAAGGAGACTTCTATTAATGTCCGATAACTCTGGAAATAAGCAATTTAGGAAACCGCAATTTTTCAATGATAATCAACAACCTAAATTTGCGCGGAACCTATTTATTTGGTTGATTATTTTTGCAAGCATAGTTACTATCTATATGATGATGAATTCAGTCCAAAAGCCGGAATGGCCTGTTGCCTATACAAAATATTTGGAATTACTAAATGAAGGATTCATTAAATCTGCTGTAATAACTAAATCACAACTTAACGATTTCGAATTCCACGGCGAACTCAAAGAACCAATAAAAATGAATGTCGAAGGTAAAATTCGCGAAGTTAGAAACTTCGTTACAAAACTCGGGGTTATCGATTCGAAAACAGAAGAACTTTGGCTTTCGAAGGGGATTTACTTTAGGTATGAAGCCTCCGATAGTCCATGGTGGAATACTCTTATTTCTTTTTTACCTTGGGTTGCACTAATTGGTATCTACATTTTTTTCCTTCGAAGAATGCAGATGGGAGCAGGTGGAGGTTCAAATAGGAATATATTTTCATTTGGCAAATCGCGTGCTCGTCTGGTTTCCGATAGCCAAAATAAAGTTACTTTCAAAGATGTTGCCGGTTGCGATGAGGCTAAGGAAGAACTGCAAGAGGTTGTTGAGTTTTTACAAGACCCTTCGAAATTCCAAAGGCTTGGCGGTAGAATACCTCGTGGAGTCTTATTGATTGGTCCGCCGGGAACTGGAAAAACCTTGCTTGCGCGTGCTATTGCAGGCGAAGCAAATGTTCCGTTCTTTTCGATTTCTGGTGCAGAATTTGTCGAAATGTTTGTTGGTGTTGGAGCAAGCCGAGTTCGCGACCTTTTTGAACAAGCTAAGAAAAATTCACCTTGTTTAGTGTTTATTGATGAAATTGATGCCGTTGGAAGGCAACGCGGTGCAGGGTTAGGTGGAGGTCATGACGAACGAGAGCAAACATTGAATCAGCTTTTGGTTGAAATGGATGGCTTCGAACAAAATAGTAGCGTTATTGTGCTTGCTGCAACCAACCGTCCCGATGTCTTAGACCCCGCATTGTTGCGTCCAGGACGATTCGATAGGCAAATCGTTGTCGATAGACCCGATGTAAAAGGGCGAGAAGCAATTTTCAAAGTTCACGCAAAACGTTTACCACTCGCCGAAGATGTCGATTTTGAGCTACTTGCACGTTCAACCCCGGGGTTGTCGGGAGCCGATATTTCAAATATTACCAACGAAGCAGCATTACTAGCGGCACGTAGGAATAGTGATTCAGTAACAATGTATGATTTCGAGACTGCAAAAGATAAGGTACTAATGGGTATCGAGCGAAAAAGTATGGTTATTTCGGATAAGGAAAAAGAAATTACTGCATACCATGAAATGGGACACGCCCTTGCTGCAAAGTTTATTCCTAATGCTGACCCTGTCCATAAAATTACAATCATTCCTCGTGGCAGAGCTTTGGGAGTAACATCTACGCTGCCTAAGGAAGATTTCCATACATTATCGAAGGAATATTTAATTTCACAATTGGTTGTATTGATGGCGGGTCGTGCTGCCGAAAAAATTGTCTTCAATACTCTTTCTACTGGTGCAGCAAACGATTTAGAAAGAGCAACAAATATTGCTCGCAAAATGGTTTGCGATTGGGGAATGAGCGAAGTTCTTGGACCTGTTACATTTGCAAATAAGCACGAAGAGGTTTTTCTGGGCCGTGAAATTGCTCAACCACGTGACCATAGCGAAACAACTGCACAAGTAATAGATACCGAGGTGAGAAAGATTCTTGTGTCTGCTTATGAGCAAGCCGAAAATCTTTTACGCGAAAAGGTAGATTTATTGCA
>CAZPSM010000135.1:2598-2840 GCA_964589125.1 uncultured Hyphomicrobiales bacterium
CTCGAAAGAGAGACACTCGAAGGTGAAGAACTTGAAATTTTGGCGCGGGGCGAGGAATTGCCGCCTATTAACTTGAAGAAACTACGAGCACTTAAAAGTATGAAAATAAATGGGAATGTTTCGGCTGAAACCGAAACACCAGCACCCGATTCAGTTAGTGGAAATTAATTTGGCATTATGGTAAAAAGAAAAGCAATTTTTTTTGACCGTGATGGGGTAGTGAACTTCCGAATCGTTGGTGA
>CAZPSM010000136.1:0-1469 GCA_964589125.1 uncultured Hyphomicrobiales bacterium
CTCAGAATGACATTGCCTTTTCCTTTGTCATTCTGAGTGAAACGAAGAATCTCTTCCACCAGCGTTTCTTATAGATTCTTCGTTCCGTCCCGTCCCGTAGGACGGGACGGAACTCAGAATGACATCGCTTTTCCCTCTGTCATTCTATTCCCCATTGTCATTCTGGACGTATTCCGTTCCACTGCACGGAACGGAAGAAGTGAAGAGTCTAAAAAACAACAAGTTTTTTGTAACTTTTTTAAAATAGTGGGTTTATATATTTGTAAATTACATAAATTATAAAAAATGTTAATTTGTGGTATTTTGTTATATATGGAGTAATGAATATGAAAAATCGTTTCGGTTTATTTGTAATGTTTGCAACTGCAATCGCTATTTTTGCGGGCTGCTGCACGACTCGCACTGTTTCCTACAAAACTAAAATTTATGAGCCGGTTTACAAATCTTTGTCGGAAATTAGGAATGGTGTAGAAGCCGAGTCACCACGTGAATTAAAGGATCCGGGTAAAATTTGGGTTTTCGGCGATTATTTGTTCATTGTCGAACGTGGCGAAGGTGTTCACATTATCGACAACTCAAATCCACGAGCACCAAAATTTATAAGTTTTGTAACTGTTCCCGGTGTGGGAGATATAGCGGTAAAGTATAATATCCTTTATGCCGATAGCTACATCGACCTTGTTGCAATCGATATTTCTGACCTTAAAAATCCGCGAGAAGTCAAACGAGTCGAAGGGATATTCCCTAACCCACTCGACCGAGAAAATGTCTATTTTGACAAAGAAAAAGGATTACTCGTCGATTGGATTGAGAAAGATACCGTAATTGCCTATACTTATACCGACTGTGGCGATAATAGTCCAGTTTACATTGATAGGTATGGAGATTATGCGAAAGACGGGGGATTTGGGCCAGTGGTTGAAAACGGCGGCGGTCGACCGAGTAGTGTCGGGAAAACTGGGAAAGGTGGTTCAATGGCACGTTTTACTCTATATCAAAATTATTTGTATTCTGTTGATATGTCGAATTTGCAAACTTTTGATGTTTCGACCCCGGAAAACCCCAAACCTTGGGCAAAAATCAATGTTGGTTGGAATATCGAAACTATTTTTCCTTATGGCGATAAACTCTTTATAGGGTCCCAAACAGGAATGTTTATCTACGATGCTTCTATTCCTTGGAACCCAACATATCTTGGTCAATTTCAGCATGTTCGTGGGTGCGACCCCGTAGTTGTCGAAGGGAAATATGCCTATGTTACAATTCGCGAAGGAACTCGCTGCCCGGGAAATCAGAATCAACTCGATATACTCGATATTTCAAATTTCATGAAGCCTGTTCTACTCAAAACTTATCCGATGCAACAACCAGCGGGTTTAGGAGTCGATGGAAATATTCTGATTATTTGCGATGGTATGGCTGGATTAAAAGTTTTTGATGTTCGCGACCCGCTCAACATTCAACTGCTT
>CAZPSM010000136.1:1480-2703 GCA_964589125.1 uncultured Hyphomicrobiales bacterium
AATTGGCAATCGGGTATCCAAACTTATGATGTTATTATGTTGAACAAATATGCAATTATGATTGGAAGCGACGGTTTATTCCAATACGATTATTCTGACCCGAAAAATTTAGTTCTTCTCAGCACAATACCAGTTAAAAAATAGCAAGCACAGACTATCTATTAGAATCAACTTCCTTCCCGATGAACTGTATCTTAAAATGGAAAACAGAACTGAACAAGACTGAACAAGGGGCCTCAGCCCCTTGTTCAGTTTCTGCAATGGGGACATATCATTTTGAACGAAGTAAAAAACAAGGTGTAGTGATTGCACAACAGCACGGTGGCGAAACACCATCTTTCTTATTTCTCAACTATTGTGTAATAAATCCGATTAAAGTTTCACCGAAAATTACCGATAACAGAAATTAGGAATAAGCAAGAGGGACATTGGAGGTTAGTCGAATAGGTACAAGTGGATTAAACAGGGGACAATTCCCTCCAATTTCGGAACAGGAGGGGCAAGCCGGTTTATTACCTAATCGACAAATTTCACTCATTTCTTCGAAAGACAAGGAGAAGGAACAAGGACCAAGTATCAGCCCGAGCGATAAATACTCTGTAAATTTTTCCAGGGAATTGAAACCGGACGAGCAAAAACAAGTCGAGGAGTTAAGACGCACCGACTCAAAGGTTCGTGCTCACGAATTGGCTCACCTTGCTGCTGGGGGTGGGCTTGTGCGTGGTGGTGCGAACTTCACTTACCAGACGGGACCCGATGGAAAACAATATGCTGTTGCTGGCGAAGTGAAAATTGATATGTCGGTTGACCCCGACAACCCCGAAGCAACGATTAGGAAGATGCAACAGGTTCGCCGAGCAGCGCTTGCTCCTTCCGACCCTTCCCCACAAGACCGTTCGGTCGCCCAACAAGCCTCGAATATCGAGTCGCAAATGCGCGCCAAAATCCAGCAAGAAAAAAATAGCAACAAAGAATCGAAACTTCAAATTTATAAATCATTCGATAGCCGACCAGAACAATACGATGAACCTTCCAAGGCTTCGCAAATTAATAATATTATTTCTGATTCGATTGGTGTAGGGGTACTTAAACGAAGATTAGACACCAGAGCATAACAATTCCAAATCAGAAATTTTATTCCTAATTTTGTATTTTTAAAAATGAAGACTATTGTTGATTCATAAAATATTCTAATGGCGGGAACGGAGGTAAATTCTTACGAA
>CAZPSM010000137.1:0-2526 GCA_964589125.1 uncultured Hyphomicrobiales bacterium
CTTGCACCAGCATTTCTTTTAGATTCTTCACTTCGCTACGCTACGTTCAGAATGACAAAGAAGGGAGCAAACAAGGGGTTGCAACCCTGTGTTCAATGCTCATCTCGTGTCGTTCTGTGAAACGGGATTGAAACTATCATTGATAGTTTTTCCGTCGGTTCTTTTGAAATCGGCTTTTGTTGATTAAATGTTTTGCAAAGGTTTCCGAAAAAATGTGTTTGCCTGAACCATCGCCAATGCTAACAAAATATAGATAATTATGCTTTTCGGGGTTCAATGCGGCTTCGATTGCCGAAATGCTTGGCGAATTAATAGGCCCGGGAGGTAACCCTTTGTAAAGATATGTATTAAAAGGACTATCGTAGTTTAAATCTTGGAGCGTAAGTCTCCGTTTCGAACCTATAGCATATTGAACCGTCGGGTCCGATTCCAATTTCAAACCACGTTCGAGACGATTGTAGAAAACCCCACTAACTCGTTTACGCTCTTCTTTCGATGGGGTTTCTGCTTCAATGATAGAAGCAAGAGTAAGAACAAAATGGCGACTAAAACCTTTTGCTATTGCTTCTTGTTTAAAATATTCTTTCCAAACTTTATCTTGTTGTGCAATCAGTTTTTGTACAATTTCCGAAGGCTCTGCCTTATAGTAAAAAAAATAAGTTTCTGGCATTAAATAGCCTTCGAGTGAATTTATCGGAATACCAAGTTGCTCGATATACTTTCGGTTTTGTGTTTCTTTGACAAAATTTGCCGAATCCACACCTAGTTTTAACTGAACAGTCCGTGCAAAATCTGCAATGGTTATTCCTTCGGGAAATGTTACAGATACAACAGAAAGTTGCCGACCCGTGAAAATCGAAAGTATAACATCGAAATTTGTATTATCTTCGGTAAATCGATATGTCCCAGAATGTGGATGATTTGTAGTAAATAAAATTATTCCGCGCATTATCAAAAATGAAATCGAGGCTGGTTGTAAAGCACCATATTCATTCATAATTTTGACAACCTGACGAGTAGAAGCATTGAGTGGTATTCGAACATAAGTTTCTCGATTAAATGGATGCTTCATTAAGAAAAAACCCGTATACGAAGCAAAAGCAATAATAATCACAACAAGCACCGATAATGCAATTGTCAGTTTCTTAAATTTTTTCCTTCGTTTTCTTGCCATAAAATAACTATATTACCAACGAGTCATATAAATTTTAAATTTTAACACAATAGTATATTAAATTTGCAAGTTAAACAAAAGGAGTTGAATAATGGGAATAAAAATTGTTTTTCCGGGCAATAAGAAAGTTGATGCAATTATGCCGAGTGGCTTTGTGGTTCATACCGACCAACCTGTTCGAGAAGGAGGCGATGGTTCTGCTCCTGCACCATTCGAATTGTTTCTTGCTTCGATTGGAACTTGTGCAGGTATCTATATCGTTGGCTTTTGCGAAAGCCGCAATATCCCATACGAGAATATAGAAATAATACAAGACTTGGTTTATGACCCTATACAAAGAAGAATTGCGAAGGTAAAACTTGAAATTCGGGTCCCCCAGGATTTCCCCGAAAAATACTACGACGCTTTAGTCAAATCTGCAAATATCTGTGCGGTAAAGAAGACAATTCAAGATGCCCCGGAATTCGAAACATACACAGTCGTTAAAAATTAAGTAAGATTTTGTAATTTTGTTATTTTAAGTTTTATATGGATGCAGAGAGTTCCGACAACACCGGCAATACAGTACCTGAGGGAGCGAAAAGCAGAATTTGATGTCTTTCAATATGAATATACTCCCAAAGGCGGAGCCAAACAAACAGCCGATGAACTTGGAGCCGAACTTCACAAAGTTGTAAAAACATTGGTAATGGAAGGCGAAGGTATTTCGCCTTTCATTGTCTTGATGCACGGGGACAGAGAAGTTTCGACAAAAGCACTTGCTCGATACTTAGGTTGTAAATCTGCATTCCCCAGCGATTCAAAAACCGCAACTAATTGTACTGGCTACGTATTTGGTGGAACTTCGCCTTTCGGAACACGTAAACCGATGCGAATATTGATTCAAGAATCAATCTTTGAACTCGACGAAATATACATAAACGGTGGGAAACAAGGCTTAATTCTAAAAATTACGCCTAATGTTCTCGCCGAGGTAATCGACTATGAAATTGTTGATGTTGCTACCGAAAATAGGAAATGAAAACGATGACAAAAACCAAAAAATTACTTTTCTTATTGTTGATTTCAACGACGTTGTGCGTTCGGATTTTTGCCCAGAATCCGCTTATCGTTAATCTTTCCGATGCCAAATCGGCGGTTAGAGATTATTACCTCTCGGGGCAATTTTCGGTCGAAATGGATTCGGTAGTCACCGAAGCAATGCGAACAGTTGCTCAAATCCCTGTTCAAAAGAACTCTGCTTTTGTGTTCGATATCGACGAAACCGCTCTCTCGAACCTGGAATATGAAATCCAACACGATTTCGGCTATATTCCAGAAAAATGGAACAGATGGATATCGGAAGCAAATGC
>CAZPSM010000138.1:0-2417 GCA_964589125.1 uncultured Hyphomicrobiales bacterium
AGCCGCCACGAGCAGGAACAATTGCTTTTATTTTCGAATCGAGAACAAACTCCATAAATTCATTTGCTCTAAACTCATCACCATTAGAAAGATACCGGTAATTTTTATCTCGATTTGTAATAGTTTTGCCAATAACAACCGATATACCTTTCTTTTTGAAGAAGTTAACCATAGGTTGGATTTCCCATAGATTACTTGGGCTTGCCGGTGCTGTCATTGCTATGGTATCACCAACATCGAGCGGCTGTGGAAAAACACAAATAGATTGGCTATCCTCCAGCTGAGCAATTGCATGCCTACTCAAACCATCAAAAGTAGTTACAGCAGTCGCAAAACCTACGAATTTTATAAAGTTTCTCCTTTCCAATTCAATTCTCATTTTATTCAAATTATGAACATAATAAAAACAATTTTTATGCCATAAAGTTACACAAAGTTTGTCCCATTTTTGAAAAATTTAGTAATTTTGTCGATTTGGAAAGGTGCAGGAGTGGCTGAACTGGCACGACTGGAAATCGTGTGTACCCGATGAAGGTACCGAGGGTTCGAATCCCTCCCTTTCCGCAAGTCGAAGACTGAAAGTCTCCAAAATATTACTAAAACCCCACATTCCAAAAATAGGATTCTTTCATAATGCCGGGGTTAAATTCGGATTTAGTGCCTTATACCACAAAAGGTTTGCTTAATACAAATGTTGTCCATCTTGTTCTATTCACTACTAAATTTAATACTCCATTGGAAAATAAGTCATAACAAAGAACCTAAAATTTTTGTAATTTCGAGTTCTTTGTTGTTATCCATACAGAAATTCAATGAGTAATTATCCTTTTAAAGAAATTGAAGGTAAATGGCAAAAATATTGGGAAGAAAAAGAAATTTATAAAACCGAAGACGATTTTACAAAACCTAAATTCTACATTCTGGATATGTTCCCATATCCAAGTGGAACTGGACTCCACATTGGTCATCCCGAAGGATACACGGCAACGGATATAATAGCCCGTTATAAAAGAATGAAAGGGTATAATGTCCTGCATCCTATGGGATTCGATGCTTTTGGGCTTCCAACGGAAAGATATTCAATGGTTACTGGTATTCATCCAAAAGTTGCTACTGAAAGAAACATTCAAGTATTCAAACAGCAACTTAAAATGCTTGGGTTGGGTTACGACTGGAGTCGCGAAATAAACACAACAGACCCGGCCTATTATAAATGGACACAATGGATGTTTATACAAATTTATAACTCTTGGTTCGATGAAGAGCTTAAAAAAGCACGCCACATAGACGAACTACCCATTCCCGAAAATATAAAAGACCCAATCGAAATAGAACATTACAAGGACCAACATCGCCTTGCCTATGTTGCAATGATTCCGGTAAATTGGTGTGAAGAACTTGGAACTGTACTTGCCAACGAGGAAGTAGACGAATGGCGAGAAAAAGGCTATACCGTCGAACGAAAACCTATGCGTCAATGGATGATTCGCATCACAAAATACGCACAAAGACTGCTCGACGACCTTGAACTGGTCGATTGGCCACTTTCTACAAAAGAAATGCAAAAAAACTGGATTGGTAAAAGCGAAGGTGCTGAAATCGATTTCCCAATTGCCGATAATAGCACCACTAAAATTACTGTATTCACAACAAGACCAGATACTGTATTTGGTGCCACTTACCTTGTACTTGCCCCCGAACACCCATTAGTGCAAAATATAACATCCAAGGAATACCATCAAACTATCGAACAATACATTCGACAAACAAATCAAAAAACCGAACTCGAACGAACCGACTTAAACAAAGAAAAAACTGGAATATTTACCGGAGCCTATGCAATAAATCCACTAACGAAGCAGAAAATACCAATTTGGATTGCTGATTATGTGCTTCTACATTATGGAACAGGGGCAATTATGGCTGTGCCGGGCCACGACGAACGCGACCACGATTTTGCCAAAAAATACAATTTGCCAATTCTCCAAGTTGTTGCTCCAAACGATACAGAGTGGAACATCCAAAATTCTGCTTTCATCGAAGACGGTTTCAATATAAACTCATCAAGCGAAGAAATATCACTGGATTTTCTTCCAACCGTTAAAGCCAAAGAAAAGATTATTTCCTTTTTAGAAGAGCAAAAAATCGGTCGCAGGAAAATCCAATACAAACTTCGCGACTGGCTCTTTTCTCGACAGCGGTATTGGGGTGAACCAATTCCTATAATTTTGTTTGAAGACGGAACAAAAAGAGCCCTTGAACTCGATGAGTTACCACTCACACTTCCCGATGTATCGAATTTCAAGCCGAGCGGCACTGGTGAATCACCGCTGGCAAATATCGAATCTTGGGTAAACTTTATCGATAAAAAAACGGGAAAACGAGGAAAATTCGAAACTAACACAATGCCACAATGG
>CAZPSM010000139.1:0-2332 GCA_964589125.1 uncultured Hyphomicrobiales bacterium
ATATTATAGGGATAATATAATGAAATTTAGAGACTTATTGTATCTTGAAGGGAAAAGTCCTAATATCGTTTTGGACAGACCGCCGACGAGTTTAGCAAAGTATAGTGGGAAATGGGACGAGTGGACTGCATCACATTTGCTTAAAAGGGTATGTTTCGGATTTACAAGGGATGATTTATCGCAAGCAATTTCGTTAGGACTCGATAAATTAGTCGAAAAATTGTTGGAAGTTCAACCGTTAGTTGGCGAACCGGTTTATATTTATAAAGACGATATTGCTCTTCCATTTGGTGAACCTTTCTACAACAAAAATCCTGATTCAAAATATTACGGAAGGATGATTGCATCCCATTTAAGTTGGTGGATGGGTCAAATTCTAAATACCAACTTGAGCATTACACAAAAAATGATGCTTTTTTGGCGCAATTATTTTGCAATCGAGACATCTGCAACCGGCGACGCTTACCATTTTTTAAGTTACTTTGAACTCCTTCACAGGAACGCTTTAGGCAATTGCAAAACGGTGGCAGAAGAGATAACCATCAATCCAGCAATGTTAGTATATTTGAATGGCAATACAAATGTCGCCGGAAAACCGAACGAAAACTACGCACGCGAATTGTTCGAACTGTTCACAATTGGGAAAGGTCCACAAATTGGTGATGGTAACTATACAAACTATACCGAGTCGGACATATTAGCAGCAGCAAAGGTTCTTACCGGTTGGTCAACCCGAAGAGGCTCAAAAACCCCTATTTTTAACTCCTCCCGACACGACAAAACTAATAAACAGTTTTCCTCTGCATTCAACAATAAAGTTATTATGAACAAAGAAGAGAACGAATACAAAGAACTTATTTCGATGATTTTCGAACAGAAAGAAACCGCTCGAAATTTCTGCCGAAAAATTTACCGCTGGTTTGTCCATTACATAATTGATGACGAAATAGAGGAAAAGATAATCGAACCATTAGCAGATTTATTAATTCAGAATAATTATGAAATTAAACCAGTATTAGAAACCTTGCTAAAATCTGAACATTTTTTCGACCTTAATTTTCGTGGTTCGATGATTAAAAACCCCGTCGATTTTATCGCTTCATTAGTCAAAACGTATGAAATTAAATTTCCTAAAGCAACCGACACTACAACGGCGGGCTTGTTAGGCCAACTTTGGGCTTCCCTTCATTATTATGCCACTATGCTCGATATGTCTTTGGGCAATCCTCCTTCTGTTGCTGGTTATCCCGCCTATTACCAATCGCCCGCTTTTTATCGTATCTGGATAAGTTCAACCACGGTGCAATCGAGGCAACAACTTTCCGACGGCTTAATTTCGACAAATGGAATCACAATATATGGATATAAATTAATTATCGACCCATTGGCTTTCGTCGAAAAGTTCGATAATCCCGAAAATGCAGATTCACTTATTGATGAGGCATCTGTTTATCTTTTCCCGTTTTTGCCGACTGATAACCAGAAAAATTATTTACGGCAAGCATTGCTGGGCACTATTCCCGATTATGAATGGACTAAAAAATGGGAAGATTACAAAGCTAATCCTACCGACAAAAACTTGAAAACGGAGCTTACAACAAAATTGCGAAACTTCTTCAAAACAGCCTTTTCCTTAGCAGAATTTCAATTAATTTAGGAGTGTTCAATGCAAAGAAGAGACTTTATTCGATTTAGTGTAGGAGGCATTGTTACCTCCATTGTGTTAGATGGTTTACCCGTTCGGGCTTATGCAAATAATTTTTTCGACAAATTGGTCTATCTCGCAGCTGAAAACGATAAGGTATTGGTGTTAATCCAACTTGTCGGTGGTAACGATGGCTTGAATACCGTTATTCCACTGGATAGATACGATATTTTATCTAATGCGAGAAAGTCAATCCTAATCCCGGAAAGCTCAATTATTAAACTGACAGATTCTACTGGCTTACATCCGGCTATGACAGGCTTGCAAAGAATGTTTGCCGAAGGTAAATTGGGAATCGCCAACGCAGTTGGTTATCCGAACCCTAATTTTTCCCATTTCCGTTCAACTGATATATGGACAACAGCATCGGATTCCGATAAATATTTAGATTCCGGTTGGTTATATAGATACTACCGGGAAAATCATCCAAACTACCCCAAGGGCTATCCGAACGAAACGTATCCCGACCCATTGACATTAACCATTGGCTCTGTGGTGTCGGATACTTGCCAAGGACCGCTTTCGCCAATGGGAATGGCAATTTCGCCTTCCGCTTCAATATACAACATTCAAGATGCAGGAACCGACGTTGCACCCGACAATTACGCTGGCGAAGAATTAGAGTAT
>CAZPSM010000140.1:0-2224 GCA_964589125.1 uncultured Hyphomicrobiales bacterium
AATCTCCTTCGTTCGACGAGGCTTTGATTATTCTTTCCAACAATGCTTCAGGCTTTTGTGTAGGATAGCCGAGTCGCTCTTTGGCTTGTGAGTTTAGAGCTGGTATTGTGAAAACGTCGGAAGAAGCGACCTTGGGAGTATCTTTATAAACAATGTTCTTAAATTTTGACACATCAATTAAACCGTCATTAATTGCATTTTGGAATTTTGTTCTATTGTAGACAATGAGTTGTGAATACTTCTTGTCCTTACTGTGAATGACATTACTGTCCCAACCTTTGTTGAATTTTTTTAGTTGAGATTCCGACATATCGATCTCCACGGAATTAAAAGTGTTCTTTTCGCTCTTTGTATAATATAATATTGTGTCGTGCATTCGTTGATATTGATTCTGAATATTTGTCCATCTTCTATAATACCAAATAATTTCATTTCTAAAGTGTTCTTTCCCAAAAATCAAATCACAAATTATTTTCAGATAATGGCTCATATTTGGATCGCAGTGCAAGTAGAACGAACCAGTTTCTTTCAAAACTTTGTGCATATAGTAAATTCTAATCGCCATTGTTGTAAGATACGATACAGCGGATTTTGAAATATTGATTGAGTCGAGTGTTTTAAGAAGAGTGTAAAGGTCTCGATTTAGTTCTGGTAATTCGTTTAAGGTGTCGTGGTAACTTACTCGGCTCCACGTATCGGCAAAAGCCTCGCGCTGCGCTTTTGCATCATCCAAATTAATATCTTCGAAGAGTATATTGTAATCCCTTTTTGAATTGAAAGGTGGGTCAATATAGACTAAATCAATAAAACCATTGGGATACTTTACCGATAAATCTTTCAATACATCGAGGCAATCGCCAAAATAGAGTTGTTTCATAATGTTTAAATAAACAATTGTTTTAAAAAGCCAAAAGCAAAATTATTCTTTTTTAAGGAAAAAGTCAAGGCAGTTTTGAAATTTATAAGGTGTTTTTTGGAAAGGTGGTATAGAGTTTCCTATTCCGTAGTGAATTTGATTAGGTTGTTCGAAGCATTTGGCAAATCAAGATTTGTACAAACAAATACATTTATTGATTAATCGTCAATTTGAAATATTATGTTTGAAATTTTGTTTTTGGTGGCTTATGCTGGGAATTTTGAAGAAGTTTATTAAAACTAAGCACGAGAAGGACATCGAGCAATTAAAGCCGATTGTTGCAAAGATTAATCAATATTTTGAAGAGTTCAATTCACTTTCCGACGAAGAATTGAAAAGTAAGACTGAGCAATTTCGTTCCCTTGTTCAACAACGCAAGCAAGATTTAGAGGATAAAAAGCAAGAACTTACTAATAGACTCATTAACGAAGCTCTTTCTGCCGATGAAATAGCGGACATACGAGAAGAGATTAAGAAACTCGACCGAGAAATTTTCGAGGAGGTCCAAGAGGTTCTCGATGAAATTCTTCCCGAAGCCTATGCGGTTGTTAAGCAAGCATGCAAACGATTAAAAGATAGTGGCTTTGCATATACTTATGCTGGTCAACATTATGTTTGGGATATGGTTCCGTTCGATGTTCAATTGATGGGTGCGATAGTTCTTCATCAAGGCAAAATTGCAGAAATGGCAACTGGTGAAGGTAAAACTCTTGTTGCGATTATGCCACTCTATTTGAACTCGTTGGCTGGGAAAGGTTGCCATCTTGTAACAGTAAACGATTATCTTGCTCGCCGCGATGCTGAATGGATGAAGCCCGTTTACGATTTCCTTGGTGTTAGCGTGGGGATAATTCAATCTAATATGGATACCGAACAAAGGAAACGAGAATACAATTGCGATATTACGTATGGGACAAACAATGAATTCGGCTTCGATTATTTACGCGACAATATGGTTGTTGATGTCAACGACATTGTTCAGCGTGGCCATTGGTATGCGATTGTCGATGAAGTTGATTCGGTGTTGATTGATGAAGCACGGACGCCTTTGATTATTTCTGGTCCGGTTGAGCACACAACAGACCATATTTTCCAAGAAATGGAACCACGAGTTCGGAGGTTAGTCGAGTCACAGAATAAATTAGTCAACCAAATTGTATCGGAATGCTCAAAATATCTTGAGTCGTCGAATAAGGAAGACCGGGAACGTGCTGGGGTGCTTTTGTTGCGCGCATATCGTGGTTCGCCTAAACATAAAAGGCTATCGAAACTATTGCAAGAGCCAGAAAATTTAAAATTGATGAAAGA
>CAZPSM010000141.1:0-2211 GCA_964589125.1 uncultured Hyphomicrobiales bacterium
AAAGGAGTTCTTGTAGTTCGTTATCTTTGAGAATGTCAGTGTTCATCGGGGATAATAGGTGTAATTTAAATAAAAAGATTAAGGAAAAGTAAATTATTTTTTATTTTAAAAAAAACTTCCGTACCAACACGGCCATAATTTTCTATTTTATTGCAAGATATACGGACATTCGACCCGGACTGCGATTTCCCCATAAATAATAAGGAATCAAAGTAAGAGGTTTCCCTTCTTGCGTTAAACAATCAAGGCAAATCGCTTCAACGCCATTATTGGCTTTTTCGGCAACTTTGATCGTGTTGACATCGATGCGAATTTTTCCAAGGGTAATGTCGGGATTATCCACTTCTTCGATACAATAGAGCAATGGACCTCGCGAAATCGCCACCATGTTCTTAACCGCTTTTACTTTTTTATGCGGTTTTAGAATGCGAACGGGCATTCCGAACTCAATTTTTATTAAATCACCTTTTCTCCATCCTTCAGGTCTTGCGGGATGAATCGGCAAATAATAAGAATGATATGGATTGTATCCGGAAGCGGATTCGATAGAAAGGGATCCTGAAGATTGTGATTTATCGACTTCGGTTGTGTATTGTTCTCCGTTGATATGAATTGTATAAGAATCGGTCCATGAAGGGATTCGGATCATCAATTTTTTGTTTGCTTCCGAGACTTCTGTAATTAAAATGCCCACTTTACCCGAATAGGGAAATTCTGAGCTAAGTTCTACTACAAGCGGTGCATTATTATCGGAATTTTTAATTTTAGAGGAAATATATTGATGAATATAGACTGCTTCATCGGTGAAAGAAAAGATAAATTGCCCCAAAGAAGCCCACAGTCGGGAAATATTTGATGGACAGCAAGGCGTTGCGAACCATTTTTCTCGCTTCAACTTTCCTTCCGATGCCAAAGGATTGCGATAGAGATACGAATCTCCTTTGTTCGATATACCGACAGAAGCTGCATTATACAGCTGCCATTCGAATAGATCTGCATATTTCGATTCTTGAGTCAATAGGATCATTTCCCAATTCCAGAGGAGAGAACCTATCGCCGCGCACGTTTCGCAATAGGCATATTTCGGATCTAACTCGTAGTCATAGCCGAATCCTTCCACCAATGGAATTGACCCGATGCCACCAGAGACATACATGCGTTTTTGAACCATATGGTCCCACGACATCTTTAATACCGATAATAATTTCGGGTCGGGTCGTTCCCTACAAAGCATCGAAAGAGCGGTTTGTTGGTATGCGAATCTAACGGCGTGGCCTTCGGGAACGGTTTGTTTCAGAACCGGTTTATGCTGCTGATTGTATTTTCCCGATAAAAACCCATACAACGAGCGAAGAAGTATCGCGCGGGGCATATCCATCTTTACATGGTCGGGAAGTCGAATTGGTTGTTCCTGCGGATGTTCTTTGAGATATTTCTTCTTCAAATGCTCGACTTTTCGCATTCTAAACACCGTGCTCAGCATCTGTTTGAAAAACCGAAATCCGAAAAACGAGAGATGGCCTCTCTGCATCAGAAAATGCTCCGCCAAATCCAAATATTTCATGTCACCCGTACACCGATATAACTTAATCAATGCAATTTCGATCTCTTGATGGCCGGGTGCGATTCTTTTTTTGTTCGATTGCACTCCATTAAACTCCGAATCTATAAGTTTGGCCGCTTTCTTTGCAATATCCACCAATGAGGAGTCGCCCGTAGCAATTAAATGATAGGGAGCGCCTTCGATCAGATGGCCATGACAATAGAGTTCGTGTTCCACTTGAATATTTTTCCATCGAACTTTGGGAAACAGCAATTGATTGTACGTAAATAAATATCCATCTTCGCACTGCGCTTTTGAAAGAATTCGGATGAATTCATCCACAATGTCTTTAAGTTTATTGTTCGGTGTCGAGATAAGTATCCGGTTGGCCGCATCGAGCCATTTGGTCGCATCGGAATCCGAGTAAAAAAATCCGTAGCGAAACCCTTCTTTTTGCTTTGCAGCAATGCGAAAATTGTTAATCGTGCCTGTGTCCTCCAACATCTGCCATTGGAAAAAAATGGCTTGCTCCGCATTCATCTTTAACCGCTTGTTCCAGAACGGATCATCGATAGCAATATCGGGTATGCGGAATTCTTTCATAGTTTAAGCAGTGAAATAAAAAAATAAAAAGTTAATCTCTGACTCTTGTCGGATAAAATATTTTT
>CAZPSM010000142.1:0-2072 GCA_964589125.1 uncultured Hyphomicrobiales bacterium
CCCTTCCATCGGATTTTACAGTTCGTGGTCGGGAAGTCTATGACCTCGACTGGGGCGGAAAACTTGAATTTGTAAACTGTATCGTTGGTGGAGTAATCGACCAGCGTTTCCTTCCAGCTATCCTAAAAGGAGTAATGGAAAAGATGCAAGAAGGACCACTAACGGGATGTTATGTCCGCGATATTCGAGTTGCTATCTACGATGGTAAAATGCATCCGGTTGATTCGAACGAGGCGGCTTTCAAGACTGCTGGTTTAATGGTATTTAAAGAAAACTTCGTAAAAGCAGACCCTAAAATCCTCGAACCAATATATAACGTCGAAATCAAAGTCCCCGAAGAATTCGTTGGCGATGTTATGAGCGATTTGCCTTCGCGACGCGGTGTTATTCTTGGAATCGAAAGCGAAGGCAGATACCAAAAGATAAAAGCCAGAATACCTTTGGCAGAATTAGATAAATACTCAACTGCTCTTCGTTCGATGACCCAAGCACGAGCAACACATACACAAGAGTTCGCCGAATATCAAGTGGTTCCCCCACAAATTCAACAGAAACTCATAGAAGAATATAAGAAGCGTTCCGAAGCAGAAGCAGAATAGTTTTTTTACTTAAATTGCCAGAAGACCCTCGAAAAAAGATATTCGAGGGCCTTTAATTTTCAAAGATTATACAACAACACATTTAATATCATCCATACTAATGCAGAAACAACCATAGACAAGAATTTGGAGAGAAACTTTGCCCGATTCAATACAGAGAACAGCACAGTAGCAACAAACAAGCCTAATGTTAAAACGATATGTTCTTTGCCGAGTAATTCACATGGTATATTTTTAAATAATGAATTTAACCAGAAACTATTGAGATAAATAATCGGAAGCGGCAAAAACCATATTGTCATTACTTGACTAATAGCACCTAACCCCAACATCAAAAAGTCGAAAGGCTTTTGTTCGATTTTCGTAAATAAATGAATAATAGAGAAACTAAAAGCCAGACCTATTGGACAAACAAGATAGTATTGATTAGGCAAAAATACCATTGGAATAAGCGACACTAAATAGCCGATTATGAAATTTGAAAGCAAACTACTTTCTACTCGGTCCTTATACCATCCAACCGAAATGCTAACCAATAAGAGAGGAAAACCAATAATCATACCGCCCAACACTTGGTAAAGACTTGTAACTTTCGCAACAGAAAGCGGTTCCCAGGCAAGATTCAAGCAAAGAAGAACAGCCCAAAGAATAAAGGAATAACTAATCCAGATAACGTAGTTCTGGAGTTTGTTTCCGTATCCGAGTAGAAGATGCGTTGGTTCCCAAAGCAGAATCAATCCGAGCAAAAGAAAAGAAAATCCAACTTGCGAAGTATGTATTTCTTCGTAGTTTAAAGTAGAATATCCATACCAAGCGAAAAACAGAAAAATTACAGTACCCAAAAAGGCTTGAAGATAACGGATGGTAAAATCTTGCTGTGGGATTTTTTTCGATACGAAAAATCCAACAATCCCAAGAATTAACAACAATGGGCTTCCGGTTTGTGCAGTTTTAATAAAAGTAGAAAAATAGTCTTGCAACCACCGAGGCAATTGTTGCAAATAATCTTGCTCGATTTGGCGTTCAACCCCAAAAGCCCAAGCCAATCCAAGAACAATGCTAATCGAAGTTATAAAAAGAATCATTATCGGTATTACACTTTTCTTTTGAGCAATGGGTTTCGCAAAGCGAGCAACAATTCCGCCTGCTCTTCCGGCTTCGTCGATTAGTTCGCCTCCGAGAATAATCCAAAGTGGGGTTGTCAAAAGCCCCCAAAAAGCGTTCGTCATTTCTTGAATGCCCGATTCAAAAATCTCAATGCCTGCAAAGGAGCAATAAGTATAGAAAAAGAGAAGTATTGCTAAAAAAATTACAAAAGACACAACAGAAGAAATTTTTAAATACTTTGCGAAAAAGAATCCAATAACGAATAGAAATATGCCTTTGATAAAAATTTGTAAAGTCAAATATTTTCCTGCGAAAAGGAATGGAGGGAATTGAGCAACACCTATACTTAATATAGCAAGTAATAAT
>CAZPSM010000143.1:0-2057 GCA_964589125.1 uncultured Hyphomicrobiales bacterium
CATTTTTTTCCTTTAAAATTTGTTAAACATAATAAATTAAAAAATGAATTTAAAAAAAATTTTATTACGAATTCCCTATGTATAATGCTTGAATTTCTCAAAGAACAATTTATATGTTTACTCGATTTTCTCCAACGCTGGAAAAAATTGGGACTCTGCATCATCTTTCGCATTAGGCGGTGCCCGGCATCTGGAACAAAAGTATCTTATGTTGCCTTCGATCCCTATTGTCACGGCTATTAGTAGCAGTAGAAAGGTAAGGGTTATTGTCAATACCGGACAAGCCTTCACCACCAGTCAATAATATAACTCGGAAAGAGGCATAAGCGTATTTTAGATGTAATGTAAACCTTTCTTTGTTTGCCGCTTAAAATTGTTTTGCAAAAGTATCACATCTTGCCAATATACTCTCAGCCTCTTCCCGATAAACCCTGAAGTATTTGACTATCCCTTTTCGATATGCTTATTATACGTCTCTCTCGGTGTCAATGCTCGAACAGCTTACATAGAAGTTTACTTATTTGGACCCCTACAGCACCAGAAATTGAGGCTATAATGCACAATATAAGGAATAGTTTAGATAATACCTTTTTTCCAGGATTTGCCATCCTTCCTTTCCAAATGGTTGGGAATAAAAATATCGAAGCCAGCAAAAGTGCTATACTTAGGGTGAAAGTCAGAACACCTTGGATCAAAAGTTGAAAGAAATAGGAACACGCCATAAACCCTCCTTACGTTATAAAATTCACCAGCGAACATTTTGTAATTTTTTACGGCTTGAACTTCATTCCCCCTATCTTAATTCCTATATAGATCCCAGCACTACCTACTACTGCTCCAATAGCTGCCCTGCCTGCGATTTTCCAGCCATCCCTTTCACCACCAATATAGTCTGACGCAACTGATGCTACACCACATATTAAGTCATACAATCCAATAGCTGCCCACGGAGCTAGTAAGACTTTATCTCCACCCTCCTTGTACTTATAGTAGATGCCCGTACTGTTGTAATTAATCCAATAATCCATCGAACTTTTTCCTACACTAACCCCAATCCGAACAACATACTTGATATATGTAGAATAATTGCCCATTGTAATCGTATTTAGAAGCGAGTCCAATTTAGTCTGATAATCTTCTAATCGGCAAAATTCAAGCAGTATTCTGATGATATTAACCAATGTATCATTTTGGCAATAATATTGCAAAAAGCTAAAGGAGCTCTCTTCAAAATTTACACTTGTGTCGCATAAGATACTTTTAAAGTCCGTAACAAAATTATACCCACCATTCGTATCAATTTCTACATTTTGAAACTCGCTTAAACCTTTTAAAATATCATAACCCAAAACGAAAAGGTTTTGATATAACCAAGCATTATCGTTAAAAAAGATGGCTAAAGTGCTATCAGGAATTGAAGAATGCAAACGAATTAAAGAATCAAGTATTAAATTATGGTAATAACCCGCTAAGTTTAAAATAGTTGTATCATCATATGCGATAGTCGATATCGGTCGAGATGAAATTGAACTTATTTTTTCCTCGTTTTGGCAAGAGATAATACTCCAAAATACAACAAATGAGAATGTTATCTTGCACAGTTTATTAAATCCTATATTTTTCATTGTGTTACCTTTCTTGTTTTACATATTTTTTGTATAAAATTTAATTACGAATTCCCTATGCTTGAATGCTCGAATATTTCAAAGAACAATTCCTTTCGCTCTCTTTCCTCCAACGCTGGAAGATAAAAGGAAAACAACATCATCTTTTGCATTAGGCGGTGCTCGGCATCTTGAACAAAATCGTTTTGTTGAATGGAACGAATCTATCGGATACGAGCAAAGTCTCCCCTCCATCCCACGTAAGTCATTGAATTACAATAAGTTACATAGGAACAGGGAATAATCACAAAACATTGGCATTCTATTTGGAATAGGATATTGGGAACAATTATATTTTGCAAAAAACGAAACATTAATTTTTACAAAATGTTAAAGAACAATATAATACAAATTTTTTAAAAAACAATAGGTAAATAAAAAAAATTTTAAAAA
>CAZPSM010000144.1:0-1641 GCA_964589125.1 uncultured Hyphomicrobiales bacterium
TTGCGCTGTATGTCAGATTATTCGCTACCTTCAGCGATGTTTCTACTTTCCATTCCAATCCTGCTTCGCTTTTCCATCGTTCCCGCTCTTTTGTCCTCGGGTCGTCGCTCATTGCAGTATATCGTTCTGTTCTGGTCTGTTTCAAGGAAACACCAATTCTGTTGGTCAAAACTCGACGTTTTGCACTATCGGAAAGTGTATGGGCAAAACCGAAAGACTGCATCGAAACTACCAGGTCCCACAATTTCGCTGTCGGTTGCTTTGTTCCTTTCAAGATTGCGAACGATTCGGTAATTTGCGTGCGAAAGTTTGCCGAAATGAATGGGTCAACAATCCAGCCGGCGGGGTATTTCAGCATACCTTCGGCAAAGAGTTCGTTATCGGTTGGAACAACGTAATTCACTTGTTGGGACGTAAGATTTGTATATTGCACACCAATGGCGTAGCGGAGGGTCGGAGTAAAGATTAATGTATCAATCCGAAAATCTTTTTTAAAAGCAAACGAATGGTTCAGTTCAAAAATAAGCGCCTGCCCCTGCTTCCAATCGTCCACCAGCGACTGGGAAAATGTAAAGGAAAGGCGGGGGGAAGCGAGGAGAAGCAACATAGGATAAACTGAGATAAAAATTATTCTAAATCTCATAGTTATTTGAAATACCTTTTGTCCAAAAGTATAATTTCAAAGGTTCCATCATTTACTTTGCCAAGGAAAACAAGATGTGTAGAATCTTTACCTACAAAATAGACAGTTTCATATTTTTCACATTGAGTCAGAAGATATTCCTTGTAAAAATGAGTTTTGTAGAACTGAACCACGTAAGAAAGAGTATCTTTCATTTCGAAGCGTAACAAAATCAAAATTTCCTCCTCATCGATAAATATTCCTCCAATTGCGATATTAGGGATACCTCCGTTCGAGTTTTCAATAAAAAAGTTAAAGGTCGGATTCAAAGAATCCCAGTAACAGAATAATTCGAATAAGAGCCCGTGTGGAGTAATTTGATATCTTTCACGAAGGAGTAAATTCTCTGTATCAAATTTGAAGGCTGTAAAGTAACGATTTAGTTCGGAAATCAAAACTCCATTCCCAGTTTCATTTATAAAGAATCTTGGTATAAAATTAGGGATAAAAGTTTCGACACCATACACTTCTATTTTCGGGAATAAATCCTCGGTTTTAATAACTGAACGAACTATGCTACCTTTCTTTACATATAGGACAACTGTTGTATCGAAAGAACAAGCGGAGGCTTTACAAGAGGGATTATAAAAATACATTAAGTTTTTTAAAATTATAGAATGTGTTGTGTTTGGCAGACTACTAGTTGTATCTATAAAATCGACAACAAAGTTTTTGACGCTATCAAAAAAAATTTTTCGCAAATATATCTTTGGAAACAATGTGATTTCCAACGTAGTATCCTTTTGTTGCAATCTTGGAATATATTGTCGACACAGTAAAATAATTGTATCGCCAATGATGAATACATTGGTTACCAAAGGCTTTATTCTATTCATTATCCAAGAATATTTTTGCAAGTAGGTTACCTTTGAGGTATCTATAATAGAATATGGCTTTATTTCCTTTATTAATTTGCCATTTTGCTTGTTGAAAATCAACAATGCATTTTGCAAGTTATC